>JBDSWM010000025.1:0-7057 GCA_039926685.1 Fibrobacteria bacterium
CAGGGGGAAAAATGGCCGAAGATGACAACCACGCTCGCTTCCTCCGGAAAAACCTTGCCCTCAGCAAAGCCTATGAAATATCCAAGAAGGATAAGTTCAAGGACAAGATGGTCAAGGGGGAAATCAAGCCCGAAACCGTGGCCTGCTATCGCTGCAAGAAAATCCGACCCTGCCTGAAATTCTCCATCATGGAAACCGGGCGCGCCGAAGGCGCGGTATCCGTCTCCAACGAGTACGTTCCCCTATGCGAGGAATGCGCTCCCAAGAAGAAGAAAGACCCGAACGAATTGAACTCCAAGCAAATCAGTTCCCTGCTGAGGGGCGCCCGCAAGGGAAGGATTTAAAGCCGGGTTTTTTGAATCAGGTCCCGCCGCATCGGTTCCAGAAAAGGCGGGACTGATATTTAGCGGGGCAGCTCGGAATAATTCTGCTTCATGCCGCTGATCTCGGAGAGGAACTCCTTGATCTCCTTGAACTTCCGGTACACGGAAGCGAAGCGTATATACGCCACTTCATCCACCGGGAATAGGGCCTTCATGGCCAACTCACCGATCACTTTGGAATTGATTTCGCTTTCAGGCATGGCCTGGATGGCGTTTTCGATTTGATCCACCATCTGATCGATGGTCTCGGTGGAAACCGGGCGTTTCTTGCAGGCGGTATAAAACCCGCCCAGGATTTTCTGCCGATCGTAAGGCTCCCGCCGGCCATCGGCTTTTACGATGGTGAGCGGGATGGTCTCGACGTATTCATAGGTGGTGAAACGCTGCCCGCAGCTCAGGCACTCGCGACGGCGACGGATGGCCTTGCCTTCCCGGCTGGACCGGGAGTCGACCACCTTATCTTCTTCGCATGTACAGAATGGGCATTTCATATAAGAATCGGTTCTTAATATATCCAACTCCTAACAGTTAATCAACAGGCATGTTTAAAAAGGGTTAAATAAATCCGCGCGAGGTTACTATCACAAGTGACAGCGTTACCATGGCTTATGAAGCGGTGCGCCTAAGGATTTCATCGTTTCCGGCCGGAAAAAGGGCCTTAATTGCGGGAATTAAGGCCCTGGTCTATCCACAATTTTTGTTGAAAAGCCGGGAAAACTCAGCCTTGCTCCAGCTCCAAAGTCCGTGTGATGGCATCGCAAACTTCCGAGGGGCCGAAGTATTGGATGGGACCGGGATAGATGAAGGCATCTTCGATTTCCCATTGGGCGCGGCTGGCCGCCAAGGCTTTGAAGGCGGGGCCTTCCAATTCCACCAAGGCTTTCTGGATTACGGGCTTGAGATGGCCATGGCGCTGTTCCATGTTGAACATCATGGAGATGGGAATGCCCCCGGCCGCCCATTGGTCCACGCCCTTGGAGACGTTGCGGATGGAAGCCATGTAACCCGTGCGGCCGCTTTTCACCAGCACGGCGGCCACGCAGCCCAGGCTATAGCAATAGTCGGCGTCGAAGTTGGAGGGGGCGGCGGCGCGGCCTTCATAGCCGAAGAAATGCCGCTGGGAGGAGAACTTGCCCTTGAAAGCGGGGGAGGCTTTGAGCTTGCGGCCAACCAGCTCCGCCAAGAGAGCGTCGGTATCGATCAGGGAAACCTGCACGTTACCATGGGGATCCCGATCCAGCAGCAATTGCAGCTGGATGGTCTTGGGCAGGGAGGCGAAGGTCTTTCCCAACGCTGCGGATGATGCATCAGCGCCCAGCCAGCCGGACATGGCGGCGATTTTGGCGTCCGCGGTTTCCGCTTTGGCGAATTCGGCTTCGTGCTTGGCCAGCAAATCGTTCAAGCGGCCGATCAAGGTCTTGAAGGAAGGGATGAATTCGATCAGGCCTTCCGGGATCAGCACCACGCCGTAGTTTTTTCCGGCATCGGCGCGGGCGGAGATGACGCGGGCGATATCGTCCACGATCTGCTCCAGGCTCAGATTGCGCTTTTCCACCTCTTCGGATACAAGGGTCACGTTGGCATGCGTTTGCAGGCCCGCTTCCAATGCGATATGGCTGGCGGAGCGGCCCATCAGTTTGATGAAATGCCAATACTTCTTGGCCGATCCCGCATCCCGGGCGATATTGCCGATCAGTTCCGCATAGGTCTTGACCGCGGTGTCGAACCCGAAGGAGACGGGAATATGCGCGTTCTTGAGATCGCCGTCGATGGTCTTGGGCACGCCGATGACGGAGGTGGACAGGCCCTTGGCCTTGAGGTATTCCGCCAGGATGGCCGCGTTGGTGTTGGAGTCGTCGCCGCCGATGATCACCACCGCATTGAGCTCCAGGCTTTTGATCACTTCGATGCAGCGATCGAATTGCTCGGGGGTTTCCAGCTTGGTGCGCCCCGATCCGATGATATCGAATCCGCCCGTGTTGCGGTAGGCATCCATTATCTCCGGAGTCAGGGTCAGGTACTTGCCTTTTTCCAGGCCGCTGGGCCCTCCCAGGAAGCCGAAGATCTGGCTCTGGGAATGCAGGGATTTGACGCTGTCGAAAAGCCCGGCGATGACATTATGTCCGCCAGGGGCCTGTCCGCCGGAAAGTACGACGCCGATACGCAGGGGTTTGGCTTCGCCCGCATCCCCGCCCGCCTGGAATGCCAGTAGCGGTTTGCCATAGGTGTTGGGGAAGCTTTTCTTGATGGTCTCGCGATCCTTGGCGGGTTCCGCCGCGGCGCCTTCCATTACCTTGACCTTGGCGATGCCTTGGCGCAGGGAAGGAGGCACTTTGGGCTGATACTGTTTGCGATGCTTTTCGAGGACGGAGACTTGGCTCACGGTGGATTCCTTTGCGTTGGAAAATAGCGGGCTCCGGAAAAGGCCGGGGCGCCGGGGCGAAACGCCCGAAGGTGGAGGCAAAAATAATTTTTCAGGCCCTGAAATACGAGATCCAAATGCGTTCGAGGCCAAAATGGAGGCCTGGGCGCTTCACAGCCAATAAGGGCCGCCTTGGGAAACCGGCCCCGATTTATTGACGAAATCCGGCCCCTTTTGGTAGATTATCCCAGCCATTTTAAAGGCCATCCCGCCAGGGCGGGCCTTTGAATCTCGGGATGTGGCTCAGTCTGGTAGAGTACCTGAATGGGGTTCAGGTGGTCGTGGGTTCGAATCCCGCCATCCCGACCATTAGGGGAATCGGTCTTTCGGCCGGTTCCCCTTATTTTTTTCCCCTATCCTCAATAAAATCAATGAGTTCTGAGTGAGTGACGGGTTGTGGGAGTATGTGATCACCCGAGTCATTGGTAGCCATTTTAAGGGTTTTCTGGAAAAAATTTACGCAGTTATTTACGCAGTCTCCCAACTTTTGGGTCTTCATTTTCAAAGTCTCTAGCTGTTCTGAAATGGTTGAACTCTAGGCCGGAGCAACCTGCGTATGACTCATTCGTTCTCATATCCTCCATGTTTCAGGCTCACATCCCGCCATCACGACTATTGTGCGGAAGCCCCTTTAAAAGAGCGGGCTACAATTAGCCTTGGTGGAACGCCTGGGGTAAATATGGGCGGACGTGGGCAAGCAGAAACACCGAGGCCATTTGGCCCCGGGAATACATGACATTTGAGGGGGCGTAAATTCGTTGTGCGAGTACCTTTTACTTGTCAAGAGGGAGATGTTCATGCCTTTTAGATTTAAAGTATCATCGACTTTCGGTCTTGCATTGGTCGCAGCCGTTTCAGTAGCCTCCGCGGCCGATCGCGTACTCATTTTCACTAAGACGGCCGGCACCCGCGAGAACAATGTCGTGGACAGCCGCACTCCCTTGAAGGCCTTCTACGAGGCCAAGGGCCTTACGGTGGATACGTCGGAAAACGCATCTCTCTTCTCGGATACGGGTCTCGCGCGTTATAAAGCCGTGGTATTGCTCAAGACCACCGGCGACTTCCTGAACGACGCGCAGCAAACGGCTTTCGAAAAATGGTTCAAGGCCGGCAACGGCGTCCAATTCATCCATGCGGCCCTGGCTGCCGAGCCGAATTGGGTCCTATACGGCAAGCTTATCGGAGGGGCCTATTTCCAGAGCCTTCCGGGGGATTCCAATACCGTGCATTCCATCATCGTGGAAGACAGCCTGCACCCTTCCACCCGGAACATGCCCAACCCCTGGCGGTGGAAGGATGAGATCTACGGGTTCAAAGCCAATCCGCGCGCCGCCAAGGATCCGGCCATGCACATCCTGGTCAAGGTGGATGAAACCTCATACGGAAAGAATCCAGGCGCGGATCATCCCATGAGCTGGTATTGCGAATACCAGGGCGGCAGGGCCTGGACCACGGCCATCGGTCACGTCACCAATGCCTATACGGCCAAAGTGGATTCGGTTTTCCTTTATCACCTTTGGGGCGGAATGGAATACTTGCTTAAGCGCGAAGTAGTGCCAATAGCCTTTCCCGCCGCCAAGAGGAAGGCTGCTGGCAGCGCCCTCAAGGCGTTCCTTCCCTCGGGCGCGCGTTTCGGGGATGGACTGGAGAAAGACGCGCAAGGGCGCGAAACCGGGCCAACGACGGGGGGGAGGCCGTGAAGATAACCAGATGCCACCGGGAGTGGCCCTACGGGGTGCTGCCTAACCAGAGGTCGGAGATAATACTGAATATGCTTCTCCACCTTTGAGCTGATTAGCTAGCGCTTGGAGCTTTGCGATGTCCTGATCTATTATTTTTAGGGCGCAGGCCAAGCAGTAATGGTCGTGGCTCCTGTCGACAAATACTTTAAGGCGGCGTTCGCCTCGTATAAGCCGGTGTTTCGCACTTGCCTGACAGTTGTGTGCTGCCTGAACCTGATCAACTTCGGCTCGTTGAACGAGCGATTTCCTAGACACCGAAGACCTCCTTGACAGCTTTCGCTACCAGATTCGGAAAATCAGCTGTTATTGCGTCCAATTCTGCCTTGGTTAATTCATGGCGTTCCCCGGTACCATTACCTACGACTAAGTTCACCTGATTGTCGATCGCCGCCTTCAAAACGACAAAATTGGTCTTGTTGAGTCGTTTCTTGTCCAGGTCTTTGCCCTGGGGATTGATCCTACGGGTGGCTAGAATACGGCCAACCTCGGTTTTGGTATGGTCATCTAGCGAAGATCTTGCCGCTTGGCGCTCCTTGGCTTTGGTTGTTGAGACGGGTTGGTGCTCCATTGCTCTTCGAACATCTTCTGGGGAATACCCCCGCGAGCGCAGCATCTCGATTGCCTTTATCGCTTCATCGTCGTTTAAGAGCGGAATTTCTTGTAGCAACACGCCGCTCTGACCACGAACCTCAATCGTGTTTGGGGTTCTAAGAACAGGGGCCACGGCAATTTCGCTAGCTTGGCTGAAGTCAAGCCCTTCGATTGGCAGAATCTAATCGAAAAACTGCTTGTCGGCCTCGCTGTATTCTTGAAAATCTTCCCAGCGGCTGGCAATATTTGCTCCAGCATGAAAAACAACGGTGCCCTGATTTAAAGGATCGCTCGGGCTGTTCTGCCGGATAACCCGCATGATTCGACCGACGAACTGTACAAATGGGGAAAGGTTGGCAAAAATACTGAACACTGCGGCCACAGACAGGTAGGGGTGATCGAAGCCTTCCCCGAGCTTTCTGACTTGAACAATTATGTCAAGTTCATGTGCCTCTAGTCTTGCAAGAACTCGCTCGTTTGCAGCGGAATTCTCCCGACTATGCACGAAATCAACGCGCCGGTCACGGGCCCTGTAAGCCTCCACGATCTGGTTGCAATGCTCGAAGTTGAGGGCTGACGCGATGATTTTGTGACGTGAGTCGCCGGTCTCTGAGCGGATACGATCAAGCTCTCGAATAGACGCATCTACTATGGTGGTGAGAGTCTCTTTGGAGGTGACAATGCTCCGACGGAAATCGGCGTCTTGCTCACCTAATCGCCTTACCTCGGCTAGGGAAACCTCGATTTCTTGGTCGTTTTCACGGCGAACATACTTCAAGGTTCGAGGATTGAGCACAAGAGCTTTCAACCGCTTTACGAATCCCTCCTGAATGGCTCGAAAGATCGGATAAGAATACAGGACGCGACCGGCCATTTTCTGTCCGTCGGCTCGCAGAGGGGTCGCACTGAAGTTCACGATTCTGGAGGCAGGGAATCTGGTTTTTAGACCTTCGTAAGTTTCTGCAACGCTATGGTGGCCTTCATCAAACAGGATTAAGTCAAAATAGTCGGCCGGGAGATTCGTTAGCCAGCGGTTCTCTTGACCTTGAAGTTGTTGAATATTGGTTATTACAACATGGGCTTCGTCTAGGTCACTACGATTTGTGGTTGTACCCCTAATTTCAACTGGCTCAGGATATGGCAGCCCGGAAAGTATGGAGCACTTGATGTAAAACATGCTCGATTTCGTTGGGTCGAAGTCCTTGTACAACTGCTCGGAGATTTTCAAACCAGGAGCTACGACAAGAGTTCTGCGGGACTTGAATGCGAAGGGTGCGAGTGTAATGCACCCGGATTTTCCGCAGCCGACTGGAAGGACAATACCAACCTCCCTTTCTTCCCCTGGTTGGGCTGCAAATTTCGAAAGCGCGTCGTAGGTTTCGCGCTGTGGTATCCTAATTTTTGGGTTCCCGTTGATGCTGGGTTCGCGATCCTGGAATGGGTTGTTGTTCGGCATATTGGACGGCTCCTAAAAGCGGGCGATTTGAAGTTCTAATCCGGAATTTTCCATGGATCTGATTACGACGTCAACTATAGAGTTTCTGGAATGAGGCCAAGGTCGTGGGATTGAGGGTGACGGACGGCGGCCTTCGCGATTTTTTCCAGCGTCGCAACAAGGGGATTTGCGATTACCTTCCTAAGGCGACCTGGTGGTTTAAGTCCGGTCCGGCATTTTCCGCATTTGTGGTCGATATAAGGATTAAATGCAGTTTCCCCTTTGTCGAAGGCGCTTGATTTACAATAGGGGCAAAGGATGGACACCACACGCCCATTCAAATGGGGAAGCGTATTTTGGGCCATAAGGGTGCGGACCATTTGGGGGTTTAACCTAATCCCATCAATTGTGACCATGGAAAAGGTATCGTCCAAGTCTGGATCTGTCCCCGGAGTATTGGATTTGTATGCGTGGATATGAATCC
>JBDSWM010000026.1:0-4755 GCA_039926685.1 Fibrobacteria bacterium
CGCGGCTCATGCCCAAGGTGGTCTGGGTCAAGTCGTTGGTGCCGAAGCTGAAGAACTCGGCGGTCTCGGCGATCTCGTCGGCCGTGAGGGCGCCGCGCGGGATTTCGATCATGGTGCCGACGCTGTACTCGACCTTGGTCTTGGTCTCGGCCATAACGGCCTTGGCCACGGCATGGACGACCGCGATCTGCAGATCCAGTTCCTTCTTGAACCCGACGAGCGGGATCATGATTTCCGGCTTGGCCTTGATGCCGGCCTTTTTGGCTTCCACCGCGGCCTCGATGACGGCGCGGGCCTGCATCTCGGTGATTTCCGGGTACTTGATGCCGAGACGGCAGCCGCGGAAGCCGAGCATGGGGTTGAACTCGTGCAGTTCATGCACGCGGTTCATGATCTTCTCGACCGGGATGTTCAGTTTACGGGCCAGATCCATCTGCTGTTCCTTGCTGTTTGGCAGGAATTCGTGCAGCGGGGGATCCAAGAAGCGGATGGTGGCGGGATAGCCGGCCAGCGCCTTGAAGATGCCCAGGAAGTCCTCGCGCTGGTAGGGGAGGAGTTTGTCCAAGGCCTCTTTGCGGGCCTCGACGTTGTCGGCCAGGATCATTTCGCGCATGGCGTCGATGCGGTCGCCTTCGAAGAACATGTGCTCGGTACGGGTCAGGCCGATACCGACCGCGCCGAAGGCCACGGCCTGACGGGTCTGCTCCGGGTTGTCCGCATTGGTCCGCACGTCCATCCGGGACGCCTGTCCGCACCACTTCATCAGCTGGGCGAAGTTCTTGTAGGTACGGCTCTTGAGGGCCTCGGCATCGCCTTGCACCAGGGCCTGCACCACTTCCGAAGGAGCGGTCTTGACCTGGCCGGCGTATACGTTACCGGAGGTTCCGTCGATGGAGAGGAAGTCGCCCTGGTTGTAGGTTTTGCCGTCCACCTTGAGGGTCTTGGCATCATAGTCGATATGCAAGGCGGCGGCGCCGCACACGCAAACCTTGCCCATTTGGCGCGCTACGAGGGCGGCATGGGACGATACGCCGCCGCGGGCGGTCAGGATGCCTTCGGCCGCGATCATGCCGCGCAGATCCTCAGGCGAGGTTTCGACGCGCACGAGCAGGACCTTTTCGCCCTTGTCGGCCATTTCCACCGCCTTTTCGGCGTTGAAATAGATCTTTCCGGAAGCGGCGCCGGGGCCGGCGGGAAGGCCGGTGGCGATCACATGGGTGGAAGTCAGGGCCTTGCGATCGAAGATCGGGGCCAGGATTTGATCCAGCTGATCGGCGGGCACGCGCATCACGGCGGTTTCCCAGTCGATGAACTTCTCGGCGACCATTTCGCAGGCGATGCGGACGGCGGCTACGCCCGTGCGCTTGCCGTTACGGGTCTGGAGCATGTAGACCACGCCGTCCTCGATGGTGAATTCGAAATCCTGCATGTCCTTGAAGTGCTTCTCCAGGGTGGTGCGGATCCGATCCAATTCCTTGTAGGCCTTGGGCATGCTCTGGATCATCTCGACTACGGGCTGCGGGGTGCGCACGCCGGCCACCACGTCTTCGCCCTGGGCATTGATCAGGAATTCGCCGTAGAACACCTTCTCGCCGGTGGCGGGGTCGCGCGTGAAGGCCACGCCCGATCCGGAATTGTCGCCGGTGTTGCCGTAGACCATGGCCTGGATGTTGACGGCGGTGCCCCATTCGCTGGGGATGTTGTATTTGCGGCGGTAAACGATGGCGCGGTCGTTCATCCAGGAGCCGAACACGGCGCCCATGGCGCCTTCCAATTGCGCCCAAGGATCCTTGGGGAAGCTCTTGCCGGTGCGTTCCTTGATGAGGATCTGGAAGCGCTTGACCATTTCCTTCAGGTCGTCGACCGTGAGCTTGGTGTCGTCCATCTCCTTGTCGCCGTGGCGATCTTCCTTGATGCTCTCGATGACCATTTCGAACGGTTCATGGTCTTCGCCCGGGGCCTTCTGTACGCCGAGCACCACGTCGCCGTACATCTGCACGAAGCGGCGGTAGCAATCCCATGCGAAGCGCTCATTCTTGGTCTTGTTGGCCAGGGCCACCACAGTCTCGTCGTTCAGGCCGAGGTTGAGGATGGTATCCATCATGCCGGGCATTGAGTCGCGCGCGCCCGAGCGCACGGAGACCAACAGCGGATTCTTCAGATCGCCGAGCTTTGCTTTGACTTCGGCTTCGATGATCTTGACGCCCTCGGCGATTTGCGCCTTGAGGACGGAAGGATAGGTGCGCTTGTTGTCGTAATAGTAGGTGCAGACTTCCGTGGAGACGGTGAAGCCGGGAGGCACCGGCAGTCCGATGCGGCACATCTCGGCCAGATTGGCGCCCTTGCCGCCGAGCAGGTTCTTCATCGACGTATCGCCGTCGGTTTTGGCCTTGCCGAAGTGGTAAACGTATTTAGGCGCCTTCGCCATATGAACTCCCTTGAAATTGATCGCTTGCAACCTGGATCTGTGGAAAATACCCGAATTTTGAGACGTTTCAATGTAATAGGTTGGGGCCGGATTCTCAAGCGGAAGCGGGGGCTCCGGAGAGGCTGGGGGCCTTTATTTGCAGGGCGACGGAAGGGTTTACAGGGGGGTGGGAAGAGAGAGTTCAAAAGTCAAAGTGCAAAGTTCAAAATGCAAATTGGGGAGGAGCCAGTCGTAGGGGTCGATGGGGTGGCTCACAGCCCTGCTGGCTGTTCGCGGGCTCCTTGCGGAACATTCGCGGGCGCTTTCAGGGGGCCTACCCGACTTTCGTCCTTTTCTTCAAATTAGCACTTTTCACTTTGAAATTTGCACTTTGCCTTCTCCCCCGTTTCGGGGGCTTTCTACCCTTCGCCCAACCGCGTAATCCCGGAATCCATGGGTCCGCGTCTCTGATAAGCCACGGCCGGATCGCCGTCGATGGTTTTGTTATAGAGGCTGCGCTCCATTTCCCTGGCCGCGGTGTATAGGGCGGTGGCTTCCAGTTCATAATGCGTATTGAGCTTGTCGCGCAGGCTTTCGAACAAATCCGCCAGGTCCCGGGCCGCGAAGGATTCGGGATGTTCCTGTTCATGCTGGCGCATGCGCTGGGCCAGCTTAGCCGCATGGCCGTAAAAACGGCGGCTTTCCTTGGCGTCCTGGGTGGCCATGTAGGATTGGATGGAACCCAGATGGAATTCCGGATGCACGTTGCGATCGCGCAGGCAGGCCTCATAGCGCAGGATTTTCGGGAAGAGATAGCTTTCTTCCTGATCGATATGGGCCTGGAAATCGCGGACCCAGTCCTTGAAGTCCGCCTGCAATTTGCGCAGGGATGCGGCTTCGCCCGAATCGGCGATGGCGTGGATGTCGAGCAAATGCGAGATATCGGCTACCTCATGCAGTATCAGGCTGCGGTGTTCATGCGTCAGGTAATCCACCAAGGTGTACAGGGGCATGGCGCTCCAATCCGTATCGGAAGCGGGAATGCGGGCATAGGACACTTCGTCCAGGAAATCCTCCATCACCTCATGGCGGAAGAGGTCGCCCAAAGGCTTATCCAGGGCATCCCAATAGCGGATTTTGCGTTTATCCAGGCTGGCGATGGCCAAAGGCCTCATCTTGAGAAGGAAACGCACCGGGGTTTGCCGGGAAAGCAAGCTCTTCATGGCAGTCCTTTCATGGGGCTGTTCTCAGTTCCTTGATTTTCACAAAGGCGATGGAATGCTTTCTCTTCAACCCGCTAGCGGATAAGGTACTGGCTGCCCGGAAAACGCGCCACCTATAAAACCACTATCGCGCTGGGGGCGGGCGGGAAGTTTTGGCGCCTGACGTTATTGGGGACGGCGGGAACCCCTTTTCCGGGGCGGACGGCCGCCATTTCGGGCCAAATCGAGCAATGCCGGCCCCGGCGGCGGTTCAGTCGAGCCGGAAACCCAGCGCTTGCAGGCGGGAACGCAATTCCCTCTTTTCCGGAGGCAGGCCCCGGAGTAAATATGCCGGGAATTCGTGACGGACGGGATAATCGCGCCGCTGGCGATCGAATGCCTTGCCTGCCCCGGCTTCCAGGAAAGAATCCCGCAGGCGTTTATCGTCTTCCAGGATGGGATAGGCGGTATGGACGCAGCGATGCAGGAAGGCGCTGTCGGAAACCGCCCCGGCATAGTCGATGAAAGGATGCGCGGGGGCGGGAAAGGTCGGTTGCCAGCTGTCCGCGAATCCGAAAAACCGGCGGAAGGCCTGAGCCACCTGGGTGGTTCCGTTGAGTTTGCCTTGCAGGGAATAGCCGGCGATATGCGGCGTGATCAATTCCGCGCGGGAGCAGAGGCGTTGATCGATGTCCGGTTCTCCCGTGAACACGTCCAGGACCAGATGGCGGATTTTCCCCGCATCGAGCGCTGAGTTGAGGGCAAGGTCGTCGATGACTTCGCCGCGGCACGTGTTGAGCAGGGCGATGGGGCGCGCTAGCCGGGCGAAGAAATCCGCGCCGGCCAGCTTGAGGGTGGGATGGGGCCCCGCTTTGGTGAGCGGTACATGGAGGGTGAGCGCATCGCAGCGTTCCAGGAGCGCATTCAAATCGGGCTGGAGCCGCGAGGCCAAGGAGGCGGCCTCATCGCGATCCCCCGAAGCCGGATTTCGCGCGGCGGCCAAGGCGGCCGCGCGCACGGGCGGATCGAAAATCATTACCTGCATTCCCAGCGCGACGGCTTTCCGCTCCACTTGCCTGCCCACATGGCCGTAGCCGATGATGCCGAGGATCTTGCCCGCGAGCGTGAATCCGTTCCGCGTTTCCA
>JBDSWM010000027.1:0-4774 GCA_039926685.1 Fibrobacteria bacterium
GCATCCCCGGTATTGGATTGATCCAGGATATTCTGGCAACCGAGGAAAAGCCCCGCGGCCAACCCCATTCCAGTGAGCAATTTTGATTTTGGGGCGGACATTTTCATAGTACCTCCGGTTGATGTGAGACTGGGATAAGGATACACGCGTTCCTCTGGACGGAGAAAATAAAACGCTGCAAAACCGCGGACGTTTTGTCCTCGGCTTCTTGACGTCGTGCCTAAGGAACCAGGGGGAGGTAAAATGTAAGCAACCACTGAATTCAGCCCGTTTTCCAAATCCGCCCCGATCGCTTTCGTCCTCATCCGACTATTCCTGGGGAACAATTCGCGCTTTTTTAGGGTTACTTTTGTCCTCATTTAAATGCGCATTTTCGCACCTGTTTTCAGCTTCGCCGTAGTATACTTTTGCCATGGACCCGGGTATGGATCGCAAAGGCGAAGAGGATGCAGGGGCGACTCCCAAAGGGGAGCCACGCAACAGCGCGGATCCGGAGCGCTCCGCCGGCCCTCCGCAAATCCTTCAGTACCTGGATTACCGGGACTTCCTGCGCGATTTTTACGCCCATCGCAAAATCGTGGACAAGGACTTCTCCCAGCGCCATTTCGCGCGCGACGCGGGGCTACCCGCAACGTGTTCCAGCTTGCTACCCGCGATCATCAAGGGCCGCCGCCAGCTCAGCCAGAATCTGCGCGTCAAATTCGGCAAAGCCCTTAAGCTCGCCGATAGGGACAATCGCTATTTCGACCTGCTGGTGCAATTCAACCAAGCCAAGAGCATGACGGAGAAGAACACCTTCTTCGCCCAGCTCGCCAAATTCCGCAGTTCGCGAGCCCAAATCGTGGGCGAAACCCAGTACCGGTTCTTCTCCAAATGGTATTACTCCGCGGTATGGAATTATTTCGGGATCGATCAGAAGCAACGCCATCCCGGCGTCATCGCCGCCAACATCCTGCCGCCCATCACGCCCACCCAGGCCGAGGAAGCCGTCAAATTGCTATTGGAACTGGGGTTGATCAAGAAGACCGCCAGCGGGTACGCCGTCGCGGAACGGCACATCTATACCGAGAAGAACGTGCAGGCCATGGCCGCGCGCCAGCATATCCAGGAACTCGGGGGCATGGCCATGGCGGTTTTCCCGACCCTGCCCGCCGAGCAGCGCCAATACAACGCATTGATGTTCTCGATTTCCCAGGACGGATTCCAAGCCATAAAGGACCGCATCCGATCCTTCCAGGAGGAACTGCGGGAGATCATCGATCGCGACAGCAAAGAGGATCGCGTATACACCTTGACCATGCAGCTCTTCCCCAACAGCAAGGTCCCCGGATAAGGGCCGCCCGGGAAAATATTCCTACTATTGCTTCCAGGCCGGGACCCATTTCCGCGAAGTGAAGATGCCGCCATTCCACCGCCAACCCATCGCCTCGCGCCGCGCCCGCAAAGGGATCATCCGCGCCGTCGCGCTCCTAACGGGGTTCGCCGCTGCGCTGGCCCTCTCCGCCTGCGGCGACACGCAAGTGGCGGGCACCAGCTCCGGCGTCGACAACCCGTCCCTCACCGTGAGCTTCAGCGACCTTTCGGGAACGGCCATGCGCGTGACCGGCGATCTCGACGTGTACTCCACCAATCAGAATCCGGCCGTGGATCCGGAGCCGTTGGTGACCTTGAAGCTCAAGAATTCCGCCTTCACCAATCTCACCGGGGATGATTTCGCCCGCTTGCGGCAATCGGTCGCCAAGCGCGGGGCCAAGGCGTTGCCGAAGCACGCTGCCGGCGGGGGCTCTGCGGTTTCCGGAGCGGATTCAATCGCCATCGATTTCAACCTGGTATTCAAGTCCCAGGATCGCACCGGAAACCTGGTGATAGGATTGAAATACGATTCCAGCGCCCGCAAATTCTCCGGCCAGGGCAACAGCGCGCTGACACGCCTTGATTTACAGCCCAAGGCGCTGGTCCGCTATGCGGCTAAGATCGCGGTCGACAGCCTGGGCGATGAGCATGCCGGCCGCGTATTCGTCCCCGGCTCGCCCTTCCTGGCCACCCTGGTGGAGGGCTCTTTCATTATCGAGGACATGCCGGAGGGACTTTTCCCCATGCGGCTGATCGCGCCGGACGGTAAAGTCTATGCGTTCGGCGATTCCCTGGACACGAAGGATTCCACCCGCCTCTATCATGCGCTCGGGACTCCCGTGGGCGTTATCGACACCACGGGAGGCAAGGATTCCTTACCCGATTTCACCGTGGCTGCCGGCGCCGATCAACAGGCCGTGCTGGAGCTGACCAGCTTCCTGGAAGCGAGGGTAGCCGGCGTAGCCCATACTGATCCGCGCCTGACCTGCCTATGGCGGCAGATCCAGGAAACGGGCGAAGCGGAATCAGGGGCGCCCCTTCCGCCGCCATCGGAAGACACGGGAGGATCGCCGCCGCCGAACACGCACGATGGACGCAAGGCGGAGATCAAGAGCCCCACGGCATTGCGATCGGAAGTCAGATTCCCCGCAGAGGGCGTATACAGTTTTGAAATAGCCTGCACTTACGGCCTGCGCGTGCGGTTGGATACCATCGTCTTTTCCGTGCGCAAGCTGCCGCCGCCGGCCAAGCCCCGCATCATCCAACCGCGCCCGGGCGATTCCCTGGTGGCTGAACACGCCTACAACGTGCAATGGGAAATGCCGGATGCGGGCAAGGGCCTGGTCAAGGTGCAGGTATCGTTAAACAACGGCGAGACCTGGACCGAGTTGGCGGAACATTATCCCGGCAAGGACGGATTGCCGATCTTCCCCTGGACGCCGGCGAGGACGCTGGGGATCTCGGCGCATTGCCTGATCCAGGTGACCAGCGACGCGGACTCCACCTTGCATGCGCGCATGGACGGCGCTTTCTACCTTATCCAATAGTTCAAGAGGCCGCAAAGCGGCCATCCTGGAAATCCTGAATGACGCCATCCAATAAGATGACGGATTTGAATGGGACGAGATTCGCATCGCTTAACAACTCCAGGAACGGTGAAGTGGGGTCAGAAACCTTTTTCAAATACCATGAGGACGGGAAGGTGGTCTGGGCCACGTATTCAGGAGGAACAATTCTGCGGGGAAACATGATAGGCATCCGGACCGCCCCGGAAGAGCTCGAACTTCGCTACCAGCATGTCAACGAAGACGGGCGGATTAAGACGGGTGTTTGCAACACCACCATCCAGCTAGCCGAAGATGGGAGATTGCTGTTGAGGGAAAAGTGGCGCTGGACCCGCGACGACTGCTCCGAAGGCGAGTCCACCCTCATCGAAATGCCTGATTAGGGCCTGAGAGCCGCCTTCACAAACATCCGAAACTCAGCTACAATTTGCCATCACACCAACAGGCCCCTGGGGCCGAGTCGTCCGCATCGCCCGCTCCCGCGGGGAAAAGCGCGGACAGGAGATGGAAATGGCCGGACAGGCGAAAACCCCGCAGGGCAAAACCAAAACCGCGGGCGAAGCGGCGAAGGCCGCGGGAAATGGAACGGGCGCGGCGAAGGCGAAAGCCGCGAAAGTCGGCGGCCAATTGTGGCAGGGACGCTTCCAGGGGGGCATGGCCTCTTCCATGGAAAAGCTATCCATCAGCCTGGGGTTCGATCGCAAGCTTTTCCGCGAGGATATCGAAGGCAGCATGGCGCATGCCCATGGGCTCAAGGCCGCGGGCGTGCTTTCGGGCGCGGAGCTGAAGCAAATGCTGGCAGGACTGCAACAGGTAAGGGAGGATCTTGAGGCGGGGATGGAATTGTTCCATCCCTCCGACGAGGACATCCACATGGCCGTGGAGCGCATCCTCAGCGAGCGTATCGGAGCCTTGGGCAAGAAGCTTCATACCGGGCGCAGCCGCAATGATCAGGTCGCCACCGATCTTAAGCTGTACGTGCGCCGCCAGGCCGCCTCGTTGGAAGCGCTCATTACCGAGCTGCAAACCGCCATATACCATAAGGCCGGGGAATACCGCACGGCGCTGATGCCTGGCTATACCCATGTGCAGCAGGCCCAGCCCGTTTACATAGGACATTACCTGCTCTCCTTTTTCTGGGCGCTGGAACGCGACAAGGCCCGGCTGCGCAATGCGAGCGCCTCCGCCGCGCAAATGCCGCTGGGTTCGGGAGCGCTGGCCGGATCCGCTTTCCCCTACAGGCGGGAGCTGGTGGCCGAACGCCTGGGCTTTCCCGAGCTTTCCCCCAACAGCATAGACGCCACGGCGCACCGCGATTGGGCGCTGGAGTTCCTGGGCGCGGGCGCCATCCTGGGCGCCTTGCTCAGCACCTACGCGGAAGACTTCGTGCTCTGGTCCACGCAGGAATTCGCCTACATCGAATTGGGCGAAGCCTATACTTCGGGCTCCAGCATGATGCCGCAAAAGAAGAACCCCGATTCAATGGAATTGATCCGCGGCAAATCAGGCCGCCTGCTCGGCAACTTCACGCGCCTTTTCACGGTGATGAAGGGCCTGCCGCATGCCTATGATCGCGATTTGCAGGAGGACAAGGAACCGGTGTTCGATACCGTGGAGACCCTGCAGCTTTGCCTGGCAGTGATGGCGGAGGCGATGGCCTCTCTGAAGTTCCGCACCGGCGAGATCGAACGCAAGATGCATCCCGGCATGCTGGCCACGGACCTGGCCGATTACCTGGTGGACAGGAAGATACCCTTCCGCGACGCGCATCACATCGTGGGCCGCATGATAGGCAGGGCCGAAACCTTAGGCGTATCCTTCCTGCAATTGCCGGAAGCGGAATGGGCCGATATCCC
>JBDSWM010000028.1:0-8662 GCA_039926685.1 Fibrobacteria bacterium
TGTTCGGCGCCACCTATATGGTAGTGGCGCCGGAGCATCCCATCCTCGAAGCCATCATCTCCCCGGATCGCAAAGCCGACCTGGAGGCCTATCGCAAGGCTACGGGCAGCAAGTCCGATCTGGAGCGCGGCCTGGACAAGGATAAGACCGGGGTGGACACGGGCGCCTTCGCAGTCAATCCCGTCACCGGAAAGAAGATCCCCATCTGGACTTCCGACTACGTGATGATGAGCTACGGTACGGGCGCTATCATGGCCGTGCCCGCGCATGACGAACGCGACTATGCCTTCGCCAAGGCTTTCGCGCTGCCGATCATCGAGGTGATCCGGGGCGGGGATATTTCCCTGGAGGCCTTCACCGGCGATGGCGTGCTGGTCAATTCCGGATTCCTGGACGGCATGGACGTGGAGCGATCCAAAGCGGCCATGATCGCGTGGCTGGAAGGGAAAAAGCTGGGCAAGGTACGCGTGCAATACCGTTTGCGCGATTGGCTCTTCTCCCGGCAGCGCTATTGGGGCGAACCCTTCCCGCTGGTGCATACCGCCGCGGGCGTGGAAGCCGTGCCTGATTCGGAGTTGCCGGTGGCATTGCCGGAAATGGAGGATTACAAACCCACCGGCACTTTCGAACCGCCTTTGGCGAAAGCCAAGCACTGGCAGGACTATCCCGGACCCGCCGGTTCGGCGCCGGGCGGTCCCCATTCCGGGCGCCGCGAATTGAACACAATGCCGCAATGGGCAGGATCCAGCTGGTACTTCCTGCGCTTCATCGATCCGGACAATGATCAGGAACCCTGGTCGCGCGAGGCCGAGAAATATTGGATGCCGGTGGATCTCTATATCGGCGGCGCCGAGCATGCCGTGCTGCATCTGCTCTACTCCCGGTTCTGGCAAAAGGTGCTCTTCGATCTGGGCCACGTGTCCACTTCCGAGCCTTTCCAGAAGCTGGTGAACCAGGGTTTGATCCTGGGCGAGGATGGCGAGAAAATGTCCAAATCCCGCGGCAACGTGGTGAATCCGGACGACGTGGTGGAACGCTACGGGGCGGACGCCATGCGTTTGTATGAAATGTTCATGGGCCCGCTGGAGCGCCAGAAGCCCTGGCAAACGGCCGGCATCGAAGGCCTGTGGCGCTTTCTGAACAAGGTGTGGCGCGCCACCCTGGGCGACGATCGCAATCAGGTGAAAATCGTCAACGACGCCCCCCCGGCCCATCTGCTCAAGCGCTGCCATCAGACCATCAAGAAAGTCACGGAAGACATAGAAGGGCTCCGCTTCAACACCGCCATCTCCCAGCTGATGATCTTCGTGAGCGACCTGGGCGAGGATTTGGATAAGGCCGGCGTGGCCTATCGGGAGACCTCCGAGATCCTGGTGAAACTGGTTTCCCCGTTCGCGCCGCATATCGCTGAGGAAATCTGGGAAGCCCTCGGGCATCGCTACAGCCTGGCTTATGCGCCTTGGCCCGCGCATATCGAAGCCCTGACGTTGGAGGCTAGCCTCAACGTGGTGTTCCAGACCAACGGCAAGGTGCGCGTGGAGCAGGAAGTGCCGAAGGGCACGGCCAAGGACGCGCTCGAATCCCTGGCGCGCAACCATCCGAAATTCAAGCCCTACCTGGATGCGGGCGATGTGATCAAGGTGATCGTCGTGCCGGACAAGCTGGTCAACTTCGTGATCAAGCCGAAAGCATAACGGAAGCATGACCGGAAGCATGGAAGCGTCATTGCGGTCCCTTGTCATCGCCACCGGCAACCGCGGCAAGGTGGCGGAATTCCGGACCCTGTTGGCTCCGGCCGGCTTCAACTTGCTGCTGCCCGCGGACTTGGGCTTTACGGCCGATGTGGAGGAAACGGGGGATACCTTCGTGGCCAACGCATTCCTCAAGGCCAGCGCCCTGGCCGCGGTAAGCCCGCATCCCGTACTGGCCGATGACAGCGGGGTACAAGTGGATGCCTTGGGCGGGGCCCCGGGCATATACTCCGCGCGCTATGCTTCCATGGATCCGGTCCAGCCCGCCTGGCTCGATGCGGCTGGCAAACCGCTGCCGCAGGCTGCCGCCAACCGCGCCAGGCTGCTCAGGGCCATGGAAGGGAAGGCCGATCGCAAGGCCCGCTTCCGCTGCGTGCTATGCTACCTGGTGCCGGGAGGCGAGGCCGCCTTTTTCGAAGGGGTTTGCGAAGGGGAGATCACGAGCGAGGAAAAAGGGGAGGGCGGATTCGGGTACGATCCGCTATTCATCCCGCAAGGCCACGACAAGACCTTCGCGGAACTGCCCGAGGAGACCAAGGACGCTTTGAGCCATCGCGGCAAAGCGATAGCCTTGTTCCTGAAGCACATCGCGGGCCGCTGAGGGCGGCCGCTTATTTGTAGCGCACCACTCCGGTGCGGGTGTACATGACTTCGGATTTCTTGGCCTTCTCCAGGAAGATGAAGGACACCTTCCATACGTACACTCCGTTGCCGACCAGGGTCTTGTGGTCATCCTTCATGTCCCAAACCAGGAAGCTGACCTGGCCGTTGTTGGTGGCCCGCCAGGGATTCTTGTCCTCGCCGTTGCCGCCAAAGGCCTGATCCATGCTGCGCACGAAATGTCCCAGGTGGTCGAAGATGCGGATCTGCGCCTTATAGGGTCCCGAGGAGATCACCTGCACGGCGCTGATGCCAATCGGCATGGGTTGCGGCGTCGCCACTTCCGGACGCCGTTCGCCCGCGGAAGGATTGTTGAAGTCCTTGGCTATCTCCGAAAGAGAGCCCACCGGGTCGTCGGCATCGAAACCGTAGGGCGGCACCCAGGTGACCTGCCAGGTATTCCCGTTGGTATGCGAAGAGGTGCTCCAGGTGCCTTCTTCGCCGTCGCGCTTGTCGTTGGTGCCGATCAGGAAACCCGGGGTGGAAGGATCAAGACCGGCCACGGGCGGGAACCCGCGGAACTCGCGGATGACCAACGAGGGATTCTCTCCGGTCAATTCCACGCCCAAACGAGCGGGGCGGTTGTCCCTCAAATCCGAATATCGGCCGTCCGCCTCCAGGAATAGGCAATCCTTCACCAGCGGGCTTTGCGTGTCGGGCGAATTATCGACGATGACCACCCAGGTGAGCCCATCGGCTGACGAGGTGGGCGGGCTGTACATTTGCACCGTGCTGGACTGCGAGTAGTCCGCGCAGCCCTTGGAAAAGCGCACCAGCGAGAGGAAATCCGTAGCGGTCTTGATCTTTTCCGAAACCGTTACGATCAAGGTATCCGGGAAGAAGCGTTTCTCGGTGGCGGTCACGCTGTAGCTTTGCAGGCTGGACGGATGCTTGAGGGCCGTCACCAACACGGGTCCCACGGAATCCTCCAAGGGCGCCTTTTGGCCTCCGAAAACATTGTCGTCCGGGAAGCGCCCGAAGGGAATGGGCCTGCCGGCCGCGATATCCGTGAGGTTGGCCCCGAATTGGGAGTCCTTGAAATCGGCCACCACGACGCTGGAATCGGAGCCGGGCTTGAAGGTTAGCATGGACCGATCGGCCTTGCGCTTGAAGTCCGTGCCTTCCTCGTTCCAGAACACTTCCTGCAAGGATCCGGGCAAGGCGGAGAGCTTATGATCGAAGACGAAATAGGCACGATCAGCCCGCCCGTTTTCGTCCTCGTCCTTGATATAGGCCCGCGCCACCAGGTTGTAGCTGGAAAGGAGCGACAGGCTGGCACCGATGGTTTCCCCATTGAGGCTGGCGCTCCCGTTCACCAGCACCTGGTTGATCCGGTTGGCCAGCACGATGCGCGCCTCCACCTTCCCGTTCTCCTGGGCGGGATTCCCGCTCATGAATAGGTAATCCGCCTTGATGGCGAACTTGCCGGTATAGGGACCCGTTTCCACCGCTTGATAGGTTTCCTTTTCCCCTTGCAGGGTGGACAGCAGCACGGATATGGTGTCCACCTGATCGCGACTGGGGCTCTTGCCTTCGATGACGATAAGGAATTCCGAAGTTTGCGCGTCCGATACGGAGGTGATGACCGAGCCGTCCACGGCTGAGGCGAAGTACATGCGCGGGACGGTTTCATCCGACCATTTCACATTCGCGCTGCGCGAGGTCAGGTAAACCGGATCCTTGTAGTCCACGGTCAGGATATCGGTATCGCGGCAAAGCAGCCTGATGTCGGTCTTATCCGGGTTGGAACCAGTCAGTTCGCCCTTATCCAGGGGAGGGGTGAGGACATAGGCGCTACCGTTCCAGACCAAGATCGCCTGGGCGACCACGTCGCCGGATTGCGCGCATGAGACGGTGGCGTCTATGCTGGCGGTCCCGGATTTGGTGAACAGTTGATCGTGGATGGTGACGTCCACCTTGTCGGTTTGGCGGTCCACGCTCTTGCCGGAAGTGTCCCGGATCACGATTTCCGCGGGCTGATCGGGATAGGCGATGACCAGGTTGTCCGAGACTTCCCCGCCCGCGGTGAGTCCGCCATTGTCATGCGGCTGCACGAAGGCGGCCAGTTCCCCGCGGTAGTAGGCCTCCACGGTATCGTTTCCGTTCTTGGCCGTGGCGGCGTCGGCCAAGGCCAGGGAGCCTTCCCAGATCCCGCGCGAGGCGGAAGAGGAATCCTTCAGAGTGAGAACGGCGGTCTCCGCATCCGCTCCCACGGAATCCCCGGATTTGCGGTTGATCAATTCCAGGCGCGCGTTCTTGATCTGGATGCCGGCGGATATGCCGGGGTTCCAGTCATCGGAATAGCGCAGGAAGATTTTGCCTTTGGCCGGGCTCCATACGTCCGTGGCCGGGATCACCTTGCCCGCCTCATCGATGAATTCCAGGCGGGCCGATTCCTGCACCTGGCGGGCGAAACCGGCATCCCCGCGGTATTCGGTCTTGTAAACCGGATCAGCGAACACGGCGGTCAGCTGATCGCCGGCCGCGGCCACCTGGATGGCGCCGTCATCCTTGATCTTAAAGCTGGTGCCCACGGGCAGCTTGGCCGAGAACACGCCGGGGGAAAGCTCGGTAAGCGTAAGCACTTCCCTATCGTCGCCCCCGTCCACTGATGTCAGGGTCACGGTATACTCCAAGGCCGGATCGCGGGGACTTGTCTTGACCACGATGTATACGCTGTCCTGGCCCACCCCGTATTGCGTGATCTTCGGCCCGTTCTCGGTGGCGGAGAAATACACTTGCGCCTCCACCACTGCTGGCTTGATCACCAGAGTATCCGCCGCCACATCCGCGGGATCGTAAGGATTCTCCCAACGCACGATCAAGGTATCGGTGCCGACTGCCTGGATGGTGTCGTCTCCCAGGGCCTTGGGAAAGGGATGCTTCAAAGGGGCCAATGATCCGAATTCAAAGGCATTCCCCAGCGAACCGACGCTGGCCAGGGTCACGGATTCCTGATCGCCGGAAACCTTGGCATTCGCCTGGGCGCTGGTGGATGCGAGATTGTCCTGGGTGGTGATCAGCTTGATGCGCACGGCTTGCGCCGCGCCGGTTATGAAGCCGTTGGGGATGGAGTTGCCGTTCTCATCCAGGATCTCCAGGCGCGAGGCCACACGTTCCTTGGTATAGTCCTGGGTCATCAGCTTGCTGTTCTTGAAGCCCGCCTTCACCGCGAGGGCTTTTATGGCGGTCGTCACGCTCACCCGGATCGGGTTGGAGTATACCGGGCTGATACCCGGTACCGGAGTGGTTCCGTCGAGGGTATAGTAGATGGTGGCGCCCGCGGTGGCGGTGGTTATGCTTACGAGTTCGCTGGTGACGAATTTCCGTCCGGCGGGATCAGCTACGGGCTTTGCCACTTCATCGACAAGCAATTCCGTCAAGGTGCCGAAAACGGGATCCACGTACCGGATGCGGATTTGATCCGTGGTCAGGCAGGATAGGCGCTTGTCGGAGAGATTGGGCACCGACTCGTCCTTCGCCAAGGTGCCGGTGATATAGATTCCGGAAGCGACCTCGTTCTCAAAAGCCGGGAACGCTGAAACGCTGTCCCCGGATTTGGTGCAGGCCACGGAAACCAGGGCCGTATCCTTTTGGTTCACATTGTAGGTCTGATCGTTCACGGTGATGATCAAGCCTTCGTCCGAAGCCACGGTTGTGTCCATTTTCCAGGCGATGGATGCGTTCGAATCCGGATAAGCCACTATCAGCGCGTCTGTGACCACATTGCTTTCCTGGATGCCTTTATTCGTGTGCGAGTTGGCCGCTATGGACGCCTCGCCCCGGAAGCGCATTTCCGCTTTGCCGTTGGAATCGGCGGCGGGGAAGGCTTCGGCGAGATCGATGGATCCGGTCCAGGTAGCCCGCGATACGCTGGGAACCGCGGTCAGAGGTAGAGCGATACGTTCATGGTCGCTCCCGATGGCCGTCCCGTATTTCTTGCTGGTCAGCGTGAGGTAAATCTGCTTGGCCGAGATGGAAACCGAATCATCGCTGTAGCTGAAATAGAGCTTGCCGTTGGCGGGCGACCAAACGGTGCCGGGAACCAGCGGCGTTCCCGAAGCGTCCGTGAACCTGAGGCTGGCCACTTCCTCTACGCTTTGATCGAAGCCGGCCGTGCTCCGCGCCGTATCCAGGATGTCCACAGGATCCACGTATACCACCCGGAATTGATCGCCGAGGCTGGCGACCTGGAGGTTGCCATCGCCGGAATTCTTGGTCGCCAATTGCTTGATGGGAAGCGAGCCAATCAGGATTCCCGAGCCTGCGAAGGTTTCCGAAAGCGTGATGGTTTCCTTATCCAGGCCGAAGCTTTCCGAGGTCACGATGGCCGTATAAGTTTTGCGGGGATCGACGGCCTGATCGGTGACGACGATATAAGCCGTGCCCGCCGTATTTGCGTATTGGGTGGTGGCGGCGCCGCCGGATGTTTGCGAGAACCATACCGTCGCGGTTTTGGCTTGCGCGCGCACCAGCATGAAGTCGGAAGCGAAATCCTGGGCATCGCGCGGATGCGTCCAGTTGACGAGGATGGAATCATACAGGCTCGATTCCAGGATCCCGTTCATGTTCGTCTTCGCGGCTGATAGCACCTGGAAAGGCTTGATGCCGTCGAAAACCAGGCTGTCGGCATTGCTGAGGGACGGTGGCTTGATGCCGGGGCTTTCCGCGTCCGCTTTCAGGGCCGTGCGGGAAGGGATGGTGATGGTGTCCAGCGATCCGGGGGCCGTGCGCACCCGCAGCCGGTATTGGGTCATGGCATCGGTGAAATAGGCCGGCCGGGTGCCGTCGGCCTTTTGGATGGCCAAGGTGGATTTATCGAAACACGCCACGGCGAAAGGCTTGCCCGGCAGGTTGATGGTGGAGCTGGTGGCCGCGTCGGTGGTGGCGATGGTGAAATTGATGGTCTGGGTATCCACGCTGCTTCCGCCGGCTTCCAGGAAATTCGTCTTCACGGAAATCTGGTTTGATGTGCCGCTTTTCAGCGCGATGATGTCGTTGAGTTTCATCAGCCAGCTGCCGTCCGGTTGCAGGACGAATCCAGCGGGCATTGCGGCCGTGGCCGATTGCACTGGCGTGAGGCTGTTGTTGGACACCAAGGCCGTATTGGGCTGATACTCCTTCAGGATGAGGTTGAGTATCTGTTTGACGATCTTCACTACGCTGTCCGGTTCGGAAGGCGGCACTCGGAAGAATTTACCGCCGCTTTTTTTCGAAAGCGAATCCAGAATCACGGTATCTGGAGTAGCATTGGTTGCCAGGTAGATACTGTATATCGGAGGCATGGTTCCGTCCACCAAGGTCAGGGAATTGCCGCCTTGCGTAGGCCTTCCATCGGAAATGAAAACAATGGCCTGCTTAGGCGTTTTTATCATGGCAGGATTTTTAAGCCAGGATTTTGCTTGGTTGAGCGCATCGTAATAATTGGTACCGCCCTGCTCCTCGATGAAAATTTTGTTGTGCAATGTGGCTACATTTGCCGACGTGAGCGTTAAGGGGCTTTGCATAGTGCGGTTACCGGCGGCGAAGCCCACGAAACCTGCGGTGGAAATGGTGGACCCAGAGTTGAGCATATTGTCGATGGCTTGTTCCACGGCCGTGGCTCTGACTTTATACGGGTCTCCGGAGAAAGCGCTGCAACCGGTATTTGAATTCAACCGGCTGACAGAGACCGTTGTCTTGACCGGGTTGGCCGCACCGACAGTTTCAAAAATCGTATAGCTTACGGTCCCGTTCGTGGATTTATTGGTGCAACTTGTATCACTATAGTAGAACAGGGTGTCATTGGGAGTGACCGAAGTATTGATCCACGCTCTGTTCGTGCCCATGCTTCCGCTTTCATCCAGCACGAACATGATATCCGCATCTCCGCCCAGGCGGAGGGATCCTTTGCACAAGGCGAGCCCATCGTTATCGATACGGGTGACATTGGAAGGTACCGTAATGGTGTTGTTCTTGAGCGCGGAAAGGTCCAGGCAGCGCCGGAAATGGGCGGGATTCCCGACGATGGTGGTATCCCGTCCCTCCAGATCGCAACGTTTGGTCTGCGCCTGGGCGCCTGAAGCGCCCAGCCATCCGAAGGCTCCCGCCAGGCAGGCCAGGGTAACCGTGAGGTTTCCCCAGGCGCGCGTTCGCCTCTGGATTCGGCGGAATTCCGCGGGGGAATCCAGGTGGGGCAAGGACAGGTTGACAGGTGCATAGCGATGCATGTCGGGCTCCAAATGCTTCTATCCGGGAACGGGTAGGGGAAA
>JBDSWM010000029.1:0-11888 GCA_039926685.1 Fibrobacteria bacterium
TCAAAACCTCCCATGACAAATTGGCTTGCACCTTTAATCTTTCCTGAAATCGTGAAAATATGATCCCCTTCCTTAACAGTCCTTCCAATGTCTGGCCTGCACGCACCTAAACTTGGTGTCTCACCGAGGTACGGGTCCTTAACGTGCTTTCCTAGCTGAGGATCGTACCCTTGACGTGTAATAAAAATTTTTCCAATCATTTAGAACCTCCTGATTAAATCACATATCCTAAATACTCCATTCGATTCTCTGTTTGAGCGCATTGCCTTGATGTGGCTTTAGGAGACCTTCATGTTGGAGTCTTCCGACAACAATTCCAGGGCCAACACCAATTCGCTCCGAAAATGAATGAATCGATTCATTTGAGAATGATCCCTTCATAACAAATGTTTGAAATAAACTCGATGGCAAAAGGGTATCTGAGGAAAATCTGTTCGCCTCTTCCTCCAGACGTTGCATATCGGGATCAACAATTCCATCGGTTAGAGTGTCTTCGGCATTGTCAACTATCAATCCGTGTTTTCTGCGATGAAGCAGTATATGGCCGAGTTCATGAAAGAATGTGAACCAAATTTGATCATCGTGTTTATACCTAAGTGTCAGAGCAATAATTGCATGCTTGTCATTGGCCCAATGGGCGCAACCACTGATTCCGGTTTTAGGTAGCTCTGGTACCAAGACGAGCGCAACACCTGATTGTCTGCAAATATTTGCAGCGGAGGTTAATGCTTCGTCGATAGGAGTCCGGGTTAACCGACGAAGCGAATCCAAAGATAGGCGTAGTTTACTTTCCTCAAAATCACTTACGTCGATTTCTTCTGCCTCTAATTCTACCCGGCGCACCCATACTGCCATAGCCTCGGCACTTGTTTCGAATTTTCTTGTTTGACGGTAGGCAACCTGAGCCGCACCCCAAACCGTATTCCAACTTTCCGGAGAAGAGACAGAAAGGAAACGAAGCAGCGCATTCGTATCAGATCCTTCCGAACCAGAATCGGGCAGCCATTTCCGTTTCTTCATTTCCTTTACGGGGAATTTTTTTGCCCATTCTATCCAGGTTGCATTATTTGCAAAGTCGCGGGCTCTCGCTTCGGCCTCATCATATCGGCCTTGCATGTTTAACCAAAAGTGAGCGGGCCTCTGGAAGACACGTTCCAGAGCAATTGATGTGGAAGGCGAGATGGATGCCTTTCCGTTGCAAATCTCGGAAATCGTTTTTGAGGAAATACCGGTACGACGCGACAAATCGCTCTGGGTCCAACCATGGTACTCAAGGTAATCGAGTACCAATTCGCCCGGGTGTGCTACGCTCTTCGGTTGGAAGATAAAGCTATCCATGGGTGTCCTCGATTCCGATAATCTCGATTGCGGTAATTGATTGCCAGCGGGCTTGTTGGTCTGTAGAGGCGACATCGCCGCCATTGATTGGTTTGAAAAGGAGTCGGAAAGGTTGTTTTACGTCCATTGAAAAGGTGCCTATTCGTCCCCCTCCTAGCTCATGACATCTCTCCATACCGGACTTAGGAGGCCAGAAATCTGCCAAGGAGATTGCACCATGCAACGAGCTTGTTCGGAGGCGGATCTTCGCCCAGCCGACTCCGAAATGGCGCTTACCCAATTCGTCGTCCTCCAGGGAGGCTTTTAAGCGTTTATCCTTCACGTGTATTTCCATTTTAACCTAATCCGTAACCTTTCGGTAGGTTTTATAATTACCAAAAAGGTAATACCGAATCGGGAAAAGCGCAAGCCGATAACTCCAAGGCCCTACTAGGACCTTCATCTCTGAGGACGGTTTCGTTGGGATTGGACCTAGAATCATCTCGATTCGGGCGGGCAAATGTTACATTTTGGACCTCGGTTGAGCGACCAAAAGCCGGTTAAAACCTTCAAAATCGGAATAAAATGAGCATCCTGACCCACTGCAAGCCACGACAATCCGTCTTCGCCGCCGATCGCCGGGCCACGGTTTTGAGCCTGGAGACTTTTCTGCAGGGCCAGGTAAACGGTGATGATTTTTTCGATGAGAATTACTTCACCATCGGCATGCTCACTTTGGTCGATCGGGCGTTTCGTCATCTGACTGGAGCCGGCGCGGGTTCCTCGGTGTTCCAACTGTCGCAAGCCATGGGCGGTGGCAAAACCCATAGCATGATCGCCCTCGGCTTGATGGCCCGCGATCCGGAATTGCGCAAGAAAGTTTTAGGCGAAAAAAATCCCGCCCCTAAATTGGGCCGGTGCCGGGTTATCGGCTTCAATGGCAGGAACACGGATGCCCCTGGCGGCATCTGGGGCTCATTGGCGGAACAATTGGGTAAGGCCGCGCAATTCGGCCGTTACATATCCCCAATGCTGTCGGCCCCTGGCCCGCAAGCCTGGAAGGAATTGTTGGGCGGCGAGCCCCTAGTCATCTTCCTGGACGAATTGCCCCCCTACCTGGAATACGCAGTCGCGGTTCCCGTCGGCAATGCTGACATGGGGGTTGTGACCACCACGGCCTTGGCAAACCTCTTCGTGGCCGTCGCCGAAATGGAAAATGTCTGCCTGGTGCTTTCCGACTTGGCCGGCACCAATTTCAGCCACGGACAATCCAGCCTGGAGAGCGCATTCAACCGCGCGGTCCAGGGCATTTCCTCCGAATCCAAACGCATCGCCGTTCCCATCACCCCGGTGAATCCCAACGGGGATGAACTGTACCACATCCTCCGCAAGCGGCTTTTCGAGCGCGTCGCGCCAGAAGCCGAAATTCAAAGGGTAGCCGGCGCGTATCGGGAAGCGCTGCGCGAAGCCGTGAAAATGAACCTCACCACTACCTCGCCCGAAGCTCTCTATGCGCGTGTGTCGGATGCCTATCCCTTTCACCCCGACCTGCGCGAACTCGTGGGAAAATTCAAAGAGAACGACGGCTTCCAGCAAACCCGCGGGGTCATCCGCCTGATGCAAATGGTGGTCTCGCATTTGTGGAAATCGGAAAAAGCCGGCGCCATAGACTTGATCCATCCTTACGATTTCGATTTGAACTTGGATGAAATCGCCTCCGAAATCCGCACCATCAATCCGGCCCTCAGCGAAGCCATGGCCCATGACATCGCCCATGGTGGGGATGCCGAAGTAGAGCAGGTGGACCTGGCCAACGGGAATTCCGACGCCTCGGATGCGGCGCGCCTGATTCTGATTTCCTCCCTCTCCACCACCCCAGGGGCTATCCACGGGTTACGCGAATATCAGCTCGTTGATTGCCTGCAACGACCAGGCCGGGACCTATCTACCTTCAAAGCCAACGTGCTCGACAAGTTGGCCACCCGGGCCTGGTACCTTCACAACTCTGCCGATGGTCGCCTGTTCTTCAAGAACCAGCAGAACCTAGCCGCCAAGCTTCGCGCCACGGCGCTGTCCCTGCATGCCGAGACCGTCGATCGCATGCTGCGCGAACATCTGGAGGACTATTTCTCCGCATCGCTCAAGGATTGCTTCCAAATCGTGAAGGTACTGCCCCCGCTCGATGAAGTCCAGATCGAGCAGGAGAAGACCACCCTTATCATCGTGCGTCCCGGAGGGCAGTCGAATCAGTTGCCCATTTCGGCGGACTGGCAGGCGTGGTGGAATCAGCAGCAGTACAAAAACCGCATCCTGTTTCTGACCGGATCGCGCGACACCTTCCAAAAGGTATTGGACACCGCCCGCCAGACCCGCGCATTGGAAACGATCGAAGATGAACTCAGATCAGAAAACACGCTCCCGGACGATCCCCAATGGCGTTCGCTCGACGGGCTTCGGGATCGCGTGGGACTGCAATTCACCTCTGCGCTCAAAGAAGCCTTCGACCAAATCGTATACCCCTCCATCAACGCTTCCCTGCGTTCTTCCGGAACCGATCTCGCCTTCGCGGGCAACCAGAACGGCGAAGCGACCATCCGCAAAACCTTGGAAGGCGCCCAGAAGTTCACGACCAAAATCGACGACGACAGTTTCCGCACCCGCGCCGAAGCGCGTCTGTTCTCCTCGGCTGAAACCAAAATCGTTCTCTGGTCCGATTTCAAACGCGCGGCGGCCGTCAATACCCAATGGCCCTTGCATCGCATTTCGGCCCTGGAAGAATTGAAAGGCGAGTGCCTGCGTCGCGGCCTGTGGCGCGAAGAAGGCAACTATGTGCGCCGCGGTCCCTTCCCCCCCGCCGTTCCCGAAGTCTCTATACGCGAGCTTTCCATCCAGGAGGATGGCGATGGCATCACCTATCTGAAGGTGGAACCGTTGCATGCACCTGCCGTGGTTTACGAAACTGGTAACACCGATCCCACCGTCGCCTCCAGCCCCGTGCAAACGCCCACGCGTTTCGAAGCCAAGGCCTTACGCTACCGCTTTCTCGCCTATGACCCCGCCGACCTGAGCCGCGCCAGCGTGGTTAAGGAATGGACCGCCAAAGTCCGGTTGAAGTACCAACTGATCCCCCGGGGCGACCATTTCGAAGTCGAATTGCTGGCCTTTCCCAGGGTCAACGGCGTGACTATCCGCTTTACGGTCGATGGTTCGTCTCCGACCCATACAGGGGCGGCCACATATGATGGCAAGTTCCGCGTACCTGAGGGTTGCCGTTTCATTTGCGCCTTCGCCATCGCTCATAGTTACGAAGTCAATTCCGAGATCATCCGCATCCCGATTCCCCAGAAGGGGCAGGAGGAACGCACCCTGGACAAGGCCATTCCGGCACGGTGGAACCAACCCGGAAAATGGGACGATACCTCTTCGGTGTGGAACTTCATCAAGAAACTGGAAGGCACCTCCGGCGTCCACGCCTACGATATCAGCTTTACCGCCGAAAGCGCCGACGGCCAGCAGAATGTGGAGTTCACGGGTTCCATAGCCGCTGGCTACGCAGGCATGGCCCTCACAGGCGTGGCTGGAAGGTTACAGGAGATCGTAGGCGGCGGCAACCTGCGGCTTGCCTGCGGCTCCCTGGGATTCCCGACCGGGCAAAGCCTGCTCGATTGGCTGAAGGCCGAAAATGTCCCCTTCAACCTTTCCAAGGTGGGGCAGTAAGGCATGGCGCGCATTTCAACCGCAACGCAACGCAAGGTGCTGGGACTGGGCTTCATGCCCGGCGAAGCCCGACATGGATTCCTCATCGATATTCCCAAGGGCGACGGCCACGCAGACATGGTTTGCATTACCGAGCATCGCGGCTCGGACCTTGATTCCCTCGGGGCGCACATGGCCAAAGCGCCTTCTCCCAACGACCCCGCTCTGCGCGTGGTGGTCGATCGCACCCGGTGGCAGGCCCTGGCGCCGACCTTTTGGGAAGAAGCCAACCGCCGGTTGCGAGCCAACGGTCTTCCCGTTGCCAAGTTCCAGAAGAACCCTGCCAAACCCATTCCTGTCCATCCCTCCTTGGGCAAGGAACTTTGCGTGCTGTGCTGGGCTGTGGAAGAAGCCCCGCACGACGATATTCCCAATGCTTTGCGCAATTGGGAGGCACTGGCTCCCGAGGAACGTTGGTGGCTTTATACCATGACTGTGGCTACGACCGGACAGGCGTTACAGAAGGGGCTGGGGTGGCGCAAGGCCTTGCGCGCGGCGATTGCAGACAATCCCTTCGTTAAGGGCGAAGGGATGTCTCCCCGGGCGCGTAGGGAGTTGCTGGGTCACTCGCAACTGTCGTTATCCCTATGACTACCAGCACGACAACCATGACGAGTTTCATCGAGACGCAGTTTCCCATCGCAAGACTTTCTCTAGAGTCATACAAAGAAAGGCGATCGAATACGTCCCAATCGTTAACCGGACTTGGGAAGTGGTGGGGGCGCAAGCCGCTTATACTCGTGCGCGCCTCCATTTTTGGCATGTTGATGCCGGCGTCGGGAGATGCGAAGCGTGATCGGGAAATCTTCCTGAAAATCCTGACCATGGATGACGAGGGAACGCTGAAGCGTTGGAAGCCCTCGGATCGCTTGAACGACACGGAACTCCGCTCCTTGGCCTTGGATGCCGAGCGTAAACGATGGGCGGAATTGGAAAACCACATCCAGGCCGCAACGGAAAAAGTCCAGGAGTTGAAACAGGATTTGCATAATGTCGTGAACGGCAATCTTCCGGAATTGAAGTTCCGGCGGAAAGTGGTCAAAGAGGCTGAAGGGGATGCGAAGAACCGATTAGTGGAATTGCGGCTCTACCTGGAATCCTTGCAGCCCATAGCTTTCAACCGCCTGCCCTATGCCGAACGCATCGCCCGCTGCGAGCGTCCGGAAAATACGCCGGGTCCCACCGAAGCGGCTTGGAACGATATCAATACCCATTTGGGGACCGCTGCCATTAGCCTTCCGGAATTGGTGGAAGAGTTGGGGCAACGCGCCTTTGGACATACCCCGCGGGTCGGTGACGCCTTTTGCGGCGGAGGGTCGATTCCCTTCGAGGCCGCCCGAATCGGCTGCGAAGCTTTTGGCTCTGACCTGAATCCTGTTGCCGGACTCCTGACTTGGGCGGGTCTCAATTTGTTGGGCGGTGGGGTGGAAGTCCAGGAAGAGGTTATTCGCGTGCAGGCAGAGGCTTTGGCCGCGGCGGACAAGCAAATCACCTCCTGGGGTATCGAGCACAATGCTGAAGGCGAACGTGCCGATGCCTACTTGTACTGTGTAGAAGTGAAGCCGGAAGGCTGCGAGTACTATATACCCTTGGCGCCGAGCTGGTTGATTGGGGAAAAGTCGAGCGTGGTGGCGCGCTGGCATCGGGTGGAGGGTTCAGATCGTTTGCGTCCGGAAATCATCACGGTCTCGGCGAACGAATTGAAGGCCTACAAGGAGAAGAAAGGGGCCACGGTCGTGGATGGCCGGGTGATCGATCCTTTCAATCCGGAACGGTCCTGGTCGGTAGAAGCACTTCGTGGGCAGGATGGGCTGCGGCGTTGGTCCAATGACGATTTGGTTCCGCGTCCGGGGGATGTTTTTCAGGAGAGACTCTATTGCATTCGATGGGCTAAAACCATTGTGATGAAAAATGCGTTGGGGGAAGCGGTAACCAAAACCATCCGACGTTATGCAGCTCCGGATCACAATGATGAGGCCCGTGAAGCCAGAGTATTGAATCTGCTACGGGAACAATTTGCTAAGTGGCAGGAAACTGGATTTATACCATCGAAGGTCATTCCCGATAAGGGCGCGGAAACCGACCGGTTATTTCGAGAACGGGGGTGGACTTATTGGCACCATCTATTTACCCCTCGCCAACTTTTAACGCACGGATTAATCGCGGAAGTATCCAACAAAATTAGCCACAGCCGTGAGATGCTAGTAGCTATTCTCTTAGGGCTTGGTAGAATGGCGAATTGGGATTCTCGGCTTACTCGATGGGTTCCCGATCAATCTAAGGAAGGCGGCTCAGATACATTTAGTAATCAGGCGCTCAATACTCTATTCACCTATAGTATTAGGCCACTACCGAAATGGGACACCGCTTGGCCAATTCTAACTCAGGTTTCTGAAAACCCGAAGTCTTTCCGTTCCAAGGTATTACACAGCGACGCAAGGGACGTCAGAGAGTTTTGTGATTTGTGGATTACCGATCCTCCTTACGCTGATGCCGTTAACTATCATGAAATTGGTGATTACTTTCTGGCATGGTATGACAAGCAACTTGCCAACATCTTCCCCGAATGGGCGCCGGACTCCCGTTCTGAATTAGCCGTTAAAGGAAATGATGACGAATTCCGCCATTCCATGGTGGATATATATCGCAATTTGGCACACAACATGCCTGAAAATGGCTTGCAGCTTGTAATGTTCACGCATCAAGATCCGGCCGTTTGGGCAGACCTAGGTATGATACTTTGGGCCGCAGGCCTAAAATCTACTGCGGCTTGGACTATCAACACAGAATACGCAGCAGTTGGGGTCAAAAAGGGGAATTATGTACAGGGAACAGTATGCCTTGTCCTTCGCAAGCGCATATTCAACGAACCCGGGTTTCTCGACGAAGTGTATCCCCTGGTCGAAGACGAAGTGAAACGCCAGATCGCCTCCATGCAAGCCCTGGACGAAGACGGCGAACCCAACTTCAATGACGCAGACTACCAACTCGCCGCCTATGCCGCCGCCCTCAAGGTCCTCACCCAATATTCAACCTTGGACGGCCGAGACGTGGAACACGAAGTCTTCGCCGAGCGCGGCAAGAACCAGAAGAGCGATTTCCAGGCCGTGATCGAACGCGCCCTGGGTATTGCCTGTGATACCCTCATCCCGGCCGGGCTCGATGGGCCCTGGCGCGACCTTTCCCTGGTGGAACGCTACTACCTGCGCGCCCTGGATATCGAAAGCCGCGGCGAACGTCGGCAGGGGATGTATGAAGAATTGGCCCGCGGTTTCGGGCTCACCGATATCAAGCCGTTGTTGATGAGCGACAAGGCCAATGGTACCCGGGTCTACACACCCAGCGGGTTTTCCACGGGTGGCTTGGCACCTGTGGGCGGAATGCAGTTCGAATCCCTGCCAGTGGTCAAAAGGGGCAGAGCCGCATCCGGCGCACCGCATCCTTTTGCACCCTCTCCCCTTCGTCATCTGCTGTTCGCCATTCGGGAAACCTCCGTTTCCGAAAACAGCCCCGAGCCGGGGCGACAGTACCTGCGCGATACCTTTGGACAAGGCTACTGGGGACGGCGGGAGCATTTCGTTTCGTTGCTGGAATGGCTCACGGCTTTGGGTAATACGACGGGTATGCGGGAGTGGACGGCTGATTCCGAGGCCGCAAGAATCCTCGCGGGGCGGCTCAGAAACGATCACGCCTAAATCATGTCCCTTTCCCGCCACTCCAGCCGACGCAACCGTCTCGATCACGCGGTCCTGAACCAAAGGCTGGCAGGCGCGGTCTCGTACGATCGCATCGCCGGGTATTTCCGCTCCAGCCTTTTCGAAGTGGCCGGCGAGGCGCTGTCCAAAATCACGGGTCCCGTGCGCATCATCTGCAATTCGGATCTGGACCCTCAAGACCTGGTGACCGCCACTGCGGCTGATGCTGCCTTGCGCCGCAGCTGGTGCGCCGGCAAGCCCGAAGAGGCCCCTCCCAGCGCCCTCCCGCGCTACAAAGCGCTCTATGAGGCACTGACGCAGAAGAAAATCGAAGTCCGGGTTCTGCCAGATTCCGCCTTCGGCCTGATCCACGGGAAAGCGGGAGTCATCCGCCACGCCGACGGGACCGCGATCGCATTCCTCGGCAGCGTGAACGAAAGCGCTTCGGCCTGGCGCGTCAATTATGAATTGCTGTGGGAAGATTCAGACCCTGAAACCCTCTCCTGGGTTCAGGAAGAATTCGACGCCCTCTGGAACGACCCACGCGCGGTGTCCCTCTCTTGCTGTCCCTTCATAGCCCAGGATGTGCAGCGGATCATTTCGCGAAAAGTGATCGAGCCCGAGGGCATTCGGGAAATCACCGACGCGGAAACAGCTGCCGCCGCCGTGGCCGTGGAAACCCCGGTTTATCGCCGGGAACAGGGGCTATGGCCCCATCAGAAATATTTCGCGCGCTTGGCCCTGGAACGTCATCGCCTGGGCGGAGCCCGACTGGTGCTGGCCGATCAGGTGGGGCTGGGAAAGACCGTCCAACTCGCCATGGCGGCGTTGCTGATGGCAGTGGAGGATCCGGATGGCGGCCCCATTCTGGTGCTTGCCCCGAAACCCCTGCTGCAACAATGGCAGGATGAATTGATGGAGTTGCTGTTGCTGCCTTCGGCGCGCTGGAACGGCCGCGCCTGGGTGGATGAGAATGACCTGGAATATCCATCCGAGGGCGTGAAATCCTTGGGCAAATGCCCGCGTCGTATTGGCTTGGTTTCCCAAGGCCTGATCGTGCGCGGATCGCCCGAAACCCTGAGCGTCTTGTTGAGCCGCAAGTACACGTGCGTGATTGTCGATGAATCGCACCGCGCCCGCCGGCGGGAACTTCCCAAGGTGGATGCCGGGGACGATGAAATAAATAAACGGGCCGAGCCCAACAAGCTGATGGCCTTTTTGCGCGACATCGGTTTTAAAACCAAGAGCATGCTGTTGGCCACCGCAACGCCCGTGCAACTGCACCCCGTGGAAGCCTGGGATTTGCTGCATATCCTTTCCCATGGCAATGATGGGGTACTCGGCGGCTCGACCCTGACCAGTCCCTGGTACCGCCCCAGCGAGTGCCTTAAAATCGCGACCGGTGAAACGGCGGTTCCCGCCCACAACATTCCCGATGGCTGGCAATACGTGCGCGACCCGCTGCCCGCGAAAAGCGAAGATCCTTCCTTCGGAAACCTACGCCGGAACCTAGATGCGGCCGACACCCAGTGGCAGTTCACCCCGGAAAGCCTGGACAAACTGTCCCCTGCTATCCGCAAAGTCCATCTCGAAAGGAATCTCCTTCCTCACTATGGGGAGCGATTCAATCCCATGCTCCGCTGCATCATCCGCCGCACCCGGGCCTATCTGGAAGCCACGGTGAATCCCGCCACCGGCAGCTATTTCCTGCCCAAGGTATCCGTAAGGCTTTTCGGCGAGGACCATGATGGCTCGCTGGTACTGGGCGGATATCTGCTGGATGCCTATACCGAGGCCGAAACCTTTTCTTTACTGCTCCAGCAAAGGGTAAAAGGCGCCGGCTTCTTCAAAACGCTCTTGTTGCGCCGCTTGGGAAGCTCCATGGAAGCGGGCCGTCGCACTCTGTCCAAATTATTGGGTGAGGAACCGGAGGGCACTGAAGAGGCAGAAGACGACGATGACATTGAAGACGATCCCCCCCAGCCGGGACGGCCTCCCATACGCGCATCGGACTTCAAGAACTTTACCCCGGATGAAGTCGCATCCCTGAAGCGTTGCTTGGCATTGCTTCGCCAAGGGGGTAACAGAGATCCAAAACTGGAATCCCTGACCGAATATCTGCTTGGCACTTTCTCTGGCGCAACAGAACGCTGGTTGGATCGGGGCTGCATCCTGTTTTCCCAGTACTACGATACGGTCCGTTGGGTCGGGGAGGAACTCTCCAAGCGGCCCGAGTTTGCTGTACTGGACATTGGTCTATATGCGGGCAGCAATCGGTCGGGTTTCTGGAGCGGCGGCAGATTCCAGCGCTGCGATCGAAATATCCTCAAGAAACGGGTGCGTGAGGGCGACCTGAAACTTCTCTTGGGAACGGATGCGGCCTCCGAGTGTTTGAATCTGCAACGCCTGGGGACCCTGATAAATATCGATTTGCCGTGGAACCCCACCCGCCTGGAACAACGCAAGGGACGTATCCAGCGCATTGGCCAGGTGCGATCCGAAGTCTGGATCGCGAACCTGCGCTATCGTGGTTCGGTGGAAGACCGGGTCCATCAGGTGCTGGCCGACCGCCTGGAGTCGATTTATGGGCTCTTCGGACAGATTCCCGATACCTTGGAAGAAGTGTGGGTACAGCTGGCTTTGAATAATGAAGAGGCGGCCAAGCAACTGATTGATCGCACTGTGGAAACCCGGAACCCCTTCGATATAAAATACAGCAAGGTGGAAGACGCGGAGTGGGAGACCTGCACTTCGGTACTCAACGCCATCACGACCAAGGAATTGCTTTCGCGGGGGTGGTAATGGAATCCGAACCCCGCGATGACCGCTATGTAGGCATCGACTATTCCGTCGCCGAGGTTTCGTCTTCAAGCCTCAAGGGCTTACGCCTGTATTTGGCCGAGCGCGAGTCCACGCCGACCGATGTGCCGCCTCCGCCCAGTCCCCGAAAATATTGGACCCGGAAGGGAATTGACCATTGGCTGATATTGCTGCTCTCTCAGGACAGGGCTATCTTAGTGTGAATCGATCAAGGGTTTTCCTTTCCGCTTCGGTATTTCGAATACCATGGTTTGATTCGGGATTGGCATGTATTTCTGGATGACTTCCAAAAAACATTGG
>JBDSWM010000030.1:0-24785 GCA_039926685.1 Fibrobacteria bacterium
GTACCGGGGAGAAGGCCGGAGCCTGATATCCATGGGGGATCCGGTGGGACCGGAGGCGGATATCCGCGATCTGGTCTGGGAATACAAATCGCTGGCCGACCGCTGTTTCGCCGCGCCCGTATTCTACCAGGTGAGCGGCGATCATCTCCCCCTCTACATCGACATCGGACTCTCCTTCCAGAAACTGGGTGAGGACGCGTTGATCCCGTTGGAGAATTTTTCCTTGGAAAACAAGGAATTCAAGGGAATGCGCGGGGCGATCCGGAAACTCGAAAAGGAAGGCGTGGAATTCCGCATGCTGGCCCGGGGCGAGGCCATGGCCGCCATGGCGGAAATCCAGGCCGTATCGGAATCATGGCTGAACGCGAAGAACGCCAAGGAAAAAGGATTCTCCCTCGGTTTCTTCGATCCGGAATACCTCCTGCGCTGCCCCATCGCGGTGGCGCGCTTGGACGGCCGGATCGTCGCCTTTTCCAACTTGTGGGTGAATTCGGTGAAGGATGAGTTTTCCTGCGATCTGATGCGCTATTCTGCGGGGGCGCCCAAAGGCAGCATGGATTTCCTTTTCGCGGGAATATTGGCCTACGGGAAGGCGGAAGGGTACCGGAAATTCAATCTGGGGATGGCTCCGCTGTCGGGAATCGATAACCGCCCGCTGGCGCCGTTATGGTCCAAGGCCGGAGACTTCCTGTTCCGGCATGGCGAGCATTTCTACAACTTCCAGGGGCTGAGGCAGTATAAGGAAAAGTTCCATCCCGTATGGGAACCGCGCTACCTCGCCTCACCCGGAGGCCTGGCCCTGCCCAGGGTATTGGCCAACCTCGCCACCCTTATTTCCGGCGGCCTGAAGGGGATTATCTCCAAATGAAGCGGCGTTCAACCTGGCCCGGATAGCGGCCTGCCCAGCGCCAATTCCGGAGGCGGCGCCCAGCCCTGGGATCGCGCCACGCAGGCGGCCATGGTCAGGTCCCCGGTCACGTTGACCACCGTGCGGCACATATCGAGCAACCGATCCACGCCCAGCACCACGGCGATGAGGGCGGGATTCACGCCCACGGTGCCGAGCACGGCTATCACGAACGGGATCGATCCGGAAGGTACGCCCGCCGTGCCTATGCCTCCCAGCACTGCCAGATAGACGACCATGACCTGTTGGCCGAGGCTCAGCTCCACTCCAGCCAATTGCGCCAGGAACAGGACGGTTACCCCCTCGAAAAGCGCGGTGCCGTTCTGGTTGGCTGTGGCGCCGATGGTCAGCACGAAGTTCCCCACCGGCTTGGGGATCCCCAAAGCCGTTTCCGAGACCCGCAGGGAAACGGGCAAGGTGGCGTTGGAAGAGGATGTGGAAAAGGCCGTGGCCACTACTTCCTGGATGCGCCGGAAAAAACCCCAGGGAGAGATGCGCGCCAAAAGCGCCAAGGCAATGGAATAGACCAGGCCGGCCTGGAGCAAAAGCCCCAAGATCACCGCCGCCACGAACCAGCCCAGGCTGGGCAGCAATCCGAAGCCGAAGCGGGCCGTCATCCCGAACACCAGGCAGAAAACCGCATAAGGCGCCAAGCGTAAGGCGAGATGGATGCCCTTGGTCACCGCCGCGTAGATGCCTTCCGCCAAGGCGATGACCGGAGCGGCCGTGGCGGCGGGGATCAGCAGCAACAGCACGCCCAGGAACAGGGAGCAAGCCATGATGCCCAGCATGTCGGGAGGATCCTTGGCCAGGGACGAAAAGAGATTGCTCGGCACTATGCCCTTTATCAAAGTGGCCAGAGGCGCTTGAGATAGCTCCAAGGGCGGCGCCGAAGCGGTGCGGCTTTCCGCTTCCTTGGCATAAGCGGCCTGCATGCGCGCGGCTATCTCAGGATTCAGGCGCTTGCCCGGCTGCAGGAATCCCGCCAGGAGGATTCCGATCAGCACCGAGCAGGCGGAAAACGCCAGGGCCAGCCCCAGGCAGCGCAGGCCCATGCGGCCCACCTTGCGCAAATCCCCCAATCCCGCCACGGCCAGGATGAGCGAAGAAGCCACCAGGGGCAGGACCAGCAACAGCATCAGCCGCAAGAACAGTTGCCCGACCGGTTCCGCCAACTGGGCCACGCACCATTTCAGGCCGGGATGGCTTTCCCCCAGCAGCGCGTTGGCGCCTCCTCCGGCCACCACCCCGAGCATCAATCCGGCCAGGATTTTGAGATGCAAGCTGTCCTTTTTCGGAGCCGGGGTTTCGACCTCCGGCGACTCCATGCCTCAGGCCTTTCCGGCGGCGCCGGCCCGGCGGGACCGGATGAAGCCGATCACGGCGGGGCTGATGGATAGCAGGATGATGGCGAGCACCACCAAGGTGAAATTCTTCTTGACGATGGGGATGTTGCCGAACAGGTACCCGGCGCCCACGCATACGCCCACCCAAAGCAAAGCGCCCGCCACGCAATAGAAGATGTAGGTGCGGAAGCGCATGGTGCCCATGCCCGCCACGAAAGGCGCGAACGTGCGCACGATGGGGACGAAGCGCGCCAGGATGATGGTCTTGGGCCCATGGACGGAGTAGAAATCGCGGGTACGTTCCAGGTGCTTGCGGTTGAAAAACCGCGAATGCTCGCTGCTGAACAGGCGGGCCCCCAGGTATTTTCCGAGCGTGTAATTGAGCAGATCCCCGAGCAGGCAGGCCGCGAACAGTAGGGGAAACAGCCAGGTTACCTGGAGCGACCCCAGCGCGGCCAGCGCTCCGGCGGCGAACAACAGCGAATCCCCGGGCAGGATGGGCATGACCACCAGTCCGGTTTCGCAGAATACGATCAGGAAAAGCAGGGCATAGGTCCAGGTGCCGTAGTCGGCGGTCACCTGGGTGAGATGCGCGTCCAGATGCAGGAACAGATCGACGATTTGCTTGAGGATATCCATCCCTAAAGCTTAGCTATTGGGTTTGCCGAAGCGGGAGATGACGTCCATCACGTTTTGCGCGCCGTCCCGGTAGGGGCTGCCGCGCATGGCCTGGCGGTGCATTTCAGCCTGCGCGCCCAGGATCTCCAGTTCCTGCAAGAGCCGCCCTCCGCCCAGATCCTCCTCCGCCAGCACGCGGCTGTAGCCTTCGGCCGCGAACGACCGGGCATTGAGGATTTGATCGCCCCGGGACGCGGTCAGGGGCAGCGGCACCAGCAAATGCGGTTTTTGCATAGCCAGGAATTCGAAAATCGCGTTGGACCCGGCCCGGGAGAGCACCAAGTCGGCGGCGGCCAGGACATCCGGCATTTCCGCGGCGACGAATTCCAATTGGCGGTAGCCGGGGGTCATCTCCAGGGCGGGATCCTTGCCGTCCTTGCCGCACAGATGCGCCACCCGGTAGCGCTGGAGCAAATCGGGAAGCACCACGCGCACGGCCTTGTTGAGATTGCGCGATCCCATGCTGCCGCCCACGATCAGGAGCAGCGGCTTCCAATCCTTCCCATCGGCTGCGGGCAGCCCCAGGAAGGCCGCGCCCTTTGCCCGATCGCCCCGGAACAGTTCCGCGCGGATGGGGGCGCCGGTGAGCACGGCCTTGGCGCGCGGGAGATGGGACATGGTGGCGGGGAAGCTGGCGCATACCGCCTTTGCGAACGGGATGGCCAGCCGGTTGGCCAGACCGGGCGTCAAATCCGATTCATGCACGATTACGGGGATGCCGCGCGCTCGCGCCGCCAGCACCACCGGCACGGCCACGAACCCGCCCTTGGAGAAAACCGCATCCGGATGCAAGCGCCCCAAAAGGCGCCATGCCTTCACGATGCCCGCGAGCACGCGGAACGGATCGGAGAAATTCTTCCAATCGAAATAACGCCGCAGCTTGCCGGAAGGGATGCCATGGAACGGGACGCCCTGAGCCTGCACCAGCCCCTTCTCGATGCCGGTTTCCGATCCGATGTATTCGACCCGCCAGCCTGCGGCGGCGAGCAGGGGCAGCAGGGCCAGGTTGGGAATGACATGGCCCGCGGTGCCGCCGCCGGTGAGGATCAAGGTGGGCGTCTTCATCCCCGGGGAAATTAGCAATTCCCTGACCGATCCTTGACCGCCCCATCTCCCCTGGGACCGGCCAAGATGGAATAGTGGTACAATGGGTGGATGCCATTGACGACTCCCTGGAACCATATGGAAGAGACCCTGGCCACGCTCCAGGATTTCGATCTGGGCGCGCAGCGGGTTTCCGATTTCTTCAAAGGCAAGGAAGAGAAGTTCTCCCCCGACGAGCTGATGGATCTGTTTTTCCAGGGCAACCCGCCCCTGAAAATCCTGGAGCGCTTGCTGTTCTTCCTTTTCGATATCGGGGTGCCGGATCGGCAGACGGGCAGCCGCGCCTTGCAATTGCGCCGCCTGCGCCGCCTGTGGAAGCGGATAGGCGCGGGCAGCGACCTCACCGACAGCGAACATGAATTGGCCGACAAGACCGAATGGCTGTTCGGGCAGGACCCGTCCGGCGTGGAAGCGGGCGTGGCGGCGGCGCAAGCCTGCTTCCAGCGGGTACTGGACGGGGCGACCCTGGCCGCAGAAGAACGCGCCACCTTGGTATGCCTGATCCGCTCGGAGGCGGAAGCCCTGCGCGACCGCGTGAACTGGCTGTCCGAGAATACCGACCCGTACAACCTCCAGACCATGGCCCGCATACTGCCGCGCCTGCGCATCTACGACGAAGCCGTGCACGAAGGGCTGGACCTGGCCAAGCGCCAGGAGGACGGCGAACCCGTGGGCCTCAAGATAGTGAGCTTCGAAGCCCATATGAAGGAAGGCCTGTTCAAGAAATGGCTGAGCAAGGTTTCCAAGCGGGAAAGCCTGGCCCGGTTGGCCCGCATGCTGGAGACCCAGCGCATCAAAAAGATCCCGACCATGGATCTGATCGCCCTGGGAACCCTGTGCCGCTGGACTTTCGAGGCCGCGCATGAGGTTTCCGGCCCCATGGACTGGCTGGAGAAGGCCATGGCCAGCTACCAGGACGGCCTGTTCGTGGTGGAGGCGGGGGATTCCGCGCGCGTGCTGCAGCCGGCCTTGAGCGGCAGCGGCGCCAAGATGATGGGCAGCAAGATCACCGGTAATTTCGGGGTCAAATCCTTTCCCGCCTGGGTGGGCCGCGATCTGCTCACCAAATCCTTCCTCAAGGGCATGGATGAAGGCTCGCTGGACATCAAGGCCGTCATCACCCAGAACATCACCCGCGACTCCATCCTGGAAGCCCTGCTGGGCAATCCCAAGGTGTTCCAAACCCCGGGCCTGGTGGCCTTCATCGCCGCCACCAGCCGTTCCATCGGCCTCCTGAGCCGCATCGCCAAGACCCGCACCTTGCATTCCGGTTTCGCCAACCGCGACGTGCCCTTGGCCTTGCTGCAAAGCCCTTGCAACATCCCCATCTCGCTGCTGAAGCCCTTTTTCAACGTGCGCAACATCCCCCTCATCGATTTGAAGCATCTGGCCCGCGCCAAGGCGGGCATACGGCGGCAGGTGAAGGAAGAGGCCGAGGCTTATTTGAAAAGCCGGAATTGAGAAAGCATGCGCCGGCACCTGAAACTGCTTTAGAACCGCCTTGCTCCGCTAATGAATAGAACCTATATCCACCAAGGATTTGCTACGGATTTTTCCGTCCGAATCCACGCTTTCCATAACCTGACCCGACCCATCGACAATTCGCAATGCATTCAAAGGATGGGAAGCCTGACCCTCGAGATAATCGGAAGCCATGACATTTCCATTCTGATCCAGGCTTTCCATTACCGTGCCGTTATAGACGAAACGAAGGCCGGAAAAACCTGAACCCACGACTGCGCTTCCCTTCAAATGCATGTCGCCGTCTTCCCCATCGACTGTCATTAAAGTGCCCGTGGGAAAACCTGCATTGTAACTAAAGGTAAGGCCCGATAAACTGTTGTCTCTCCACCGGGCGACGACATTGCGGGTTACTTCCCTTAAAACGCGGGCATTATCCGCAGAATTGGAAGGGTCCATCGCGTAAGCGACCCCCAGCGGGACGCCTCGTGTCGGGTGGTTCACATTGGGGTTGGAAAAATACTGGATTCCCGCAAATGCCCCCGCTACGCCGCAGGAGCGAAAAGGTATATAGGAAAACATGACCGTGACCCAGCAATAGCGGAAGGTTTGGTCCTGGTATCCATAGGCGTCCGGAGCGGCTCCTTGGAGGCAGTTGTCGGGGCAGTTGGAAACGTCCCTTTCATGCATCAATCACATGATATGCCCCAATTCATGGGTCAATACGTCCTTATCTAAATAGTCCCATTTTACGGAAGCAAAAGCGTTGCTTTCAAACGATGCGTTGCAAGGTGCATCGTATCCGCAAATAAATGCGCATCCGGCGCCGAACTCCGGAACCGCGTCATTGGTCACCAGTACGACGATATCGGCTCCATACTGGTTTCGCAAGTTCTGCGCATAATCCAAATAGCCGTCGGCAGGGCTATGGATCCGATCCCGGCTCGCGCACATATCGCCCGGATCCACGAATTCGAATGGGGTCTCTTCCATGTGTACTAACCGAATTCTTTGGCTGGCAAAGCTGTTGGTGTAGGCATTATTCGCACCCCTGATCGCATCTAAAATTTTTGTCTCAAGGATGCCAACGCCTCCAGCGGCTAACCGCGCATTGCCGCTGAAAATAACCAGGATATCGATTGTGGTGGGGATTTGCGCCAGGGAGCGGCCCGGGAACACGTGCAAAAGGAGCAAAAGGGGGATCTTTCCCCGAACCGATTTGAAAATAGGCATCCCTTATCCTCCCGAATGATCGAGGGGTACACTTTGAATGTCGACTGGATACAAGGATGGGCCCAGCTGCTCAAGCATATAGAGATTTGAATTGAAGGGTGAGTATATCGTAAATGGAGCTTGCTCCAGCATTCTTATTCTGATGAAAATCGCATTCTTATCGAAATATATCGAGGCTGTGCTCCCTTTGGAACCTTTCACATGCCCGCTCCAAACCATTCTGCCAATCGAAACGTCGTACATAATCGTATTGCAAACCAAGATGGCATTTTCACCCTTGAAAAGTTCCACGACAAGCGTTCTGTCTTCGCTAATCGCGAACGCCTCCCCTTCAACCTGCCTGGACAACCTCGGACCCTTGTTTGCGGAAGCCACGCGGTTCTTCTTCAATTTCGAATCAAAAAAACTTCGACTCAACTTAAAGGGGTATCTGAAGTTTTTCCATTGAAAGCTTTTACCTCGGTCTTTGAAGAAAGCTGAAAAAGCGGAATCCATGAAGGGCTTCCATTCCGGAACCTCCGTGAAAAATTTAGAGGAATCCGCAGGGAGCGAATCGATACGCGCTTGTGAGGCGGAATCGATCTTGATACTCGTTTGAGGGGACGCTATGCAAAAAAATGGAACCACCATGATGCACTGCAATACCAGCCGGCGGGTTTTTTGAAGTCTGTTGGGCGAACGACTCGGTGCCATCCCCGTCATGGAACCCTTGCTTGCCGATTTTGCGTTTCCCAACCTTCTACATGAGCAAAAGACTCAAGTTTTTTAATCCTTTTTTCCTGCTCTATCGCATATAATGTCAGTTCTTCGACCTTTTGAAGCAGCTTGTAGTTCATTTCCAGGATGTCAACACCCTTATCCTTGAATTCCTCTGCGCTGGGCATTTCCGGCAGATGCTTCCGACTGCGGATATGTCGCTCCACTTCTTGCAGGGAACGGACTTTATACCCTTTTTCGAAAACAAAATCCGGGGCGTCGATGGTCCAATTCTTGATTTTGATGGAGTTGGTTGCGATGAAGTCAGTGGCTTTGACTTTTCCAGAGACTTCGAGACGCTCTGCCGGGGCGGTCGTCGTGCCGATTCCAACGTTTCCATTAATATCCAGCCGCAAACGCTCCTGATTGTTAAATAGGTCTACAATGCGAAAGGAGCTTGCCGAAGTGGAATTTATCTTGCCAAACTGAAACATTCCTCACTGCGTCTCCCCCCTAAGTCTGAGAAACCCTACTCCATCCGTGGCCAGAATGCTTCCGAGACTGCTGAGTTGATCCGACAACAAAGGAAGCTGGGTTGAGGCGTCAGCGATTCCAATACCGATTCTGGTGTTCGGGCCGGACCAAATCCTATTCACCGTGGAAGTTTCCCAGGAGTCTGTGCTCGCCAATCCAGTGAGAAAAAAGGCAAGGATTGGGGCAAGCCGCTTTTTTTCGATCTGCAGAATCATCGCTATCATCTTTTTTCTCCCAGGTCGATGCTGAAAAAAACCAAACCAAGCTGTCGAAAAAGCAAAGAAGGAACAGTTTGCGCCATCCGTATTTAACTTATTCCTTTTTCTGATTAAAAAAATCGGTTTTGAATATTAATGTGACGGGAAATAAAATAGAAACACCCACTCCGGCATTTATTGTTTTTGCAGTTTAAAAGGCCCACTACTCATTCTATTCATTTTCCACTTACAACTGATACGACTTTTAAAGCAAGCGTTGACTTCATAAATTCCCGGAATACCTTTTTAATTACAATTACATTCATTCGATCCTCCGTTGTCCATTTAGACGACGGCAATGACCGCCTTTCGAATCGGACGATCCCGCTCACAGATTTATAATTGGATTCGATATGAACCCGGGATGAAACCACAAACCCGATTCTTCCACCCTTGGGTTTACTCCGATTACTTCTCAGAAGCCTAATCCGGTAAATAATAACCATAAATACTGGTTTTATATTCGAAGACAAATCGGAATCCGTCGCTAAACAGCCAGCACTGCAATGGGATCAAATTGGAGCAAGCATATGGATCCATAGCCACAGTTTACCGGACTCTCAATCGGTTTGAAAACCTGGGTGAAGACTCGCTTACCGATCGGCGCTTCTCTGCCGGACCTCGAAAAGTCATTTCAGAATTCATGGATCGAATGGTTTCCCTTTTGAATCAATCACCTCAAGATTGAACAGACGAAAATTGAACTCAGCGCCAGTCATATCCGAAACCTTCTCATAGAATCGGTCTGTCGGAGAGGGGGGCCCTGTCCAGCCCTGCGTATACGGTGCGGGGGCGCCATAGGATTTTGGAAAGCATCGCTCCCTTGGTGAAAAAAGCGAGTTCAAAGCGGGAAGTTATTTACCTGGACGAGGCCGATGTGGATCTCAATCCTCGCATTGAACCCATGTACATGAGAAACCTACCGTCGGGCAGAAACGATACACTTGATTCTGGACAAATACAGCGTTCACAAATCTCGGCGAACGTTGGCTTGGGGTTGGGCCGATTCGGAGCAAAAATCATTCTGCATTTCCTTCCGCCCCTATTCTCCAGATTCGAATGTTATCGCCATTGGAAGCAGATGCACGATCATGTTACCCGAAACCACCGTCACAGAACGATGAGGGATTTGATGGATGCCGCCCAAAAAGATCCGCGCAATACGCGCAGTATGGTTTTCCCGGTTTCGCATTCCTAACCCTCAATCCCCATCCTTAACCGCTGTTTAGTTGACGAACCTCCCCATGCATTCTATTGTTTTAACATATAGGATTAATAGGTTATGCTTTCCATGCGCGCCAAATATGCCCTGAAAGCCTTGGTCTACCTGGCCAAGATGAAATCGCAAGGGCCCGTGTTGATCGGCGATATCGCCGAGTCGCAGAAATTGCCGCGCAAGTTCCTGGAGCAAATCCTGCTGGAGCTGAAGAATCTGCGCGTGCTCAAGAGCAGGCAGGGCAAAGGCGGCGGATACCTGCTGGCCAAGGAGCCGGGGCAAATCGAGATGGGCCATATCGTGCGCGTGTTCAACGGCCCGCTGGCCTTGGTGCCTTGCGTGAGCGTGACCGCGTTCGAGAAATGCCAAGAGTGCCTGGACTTCGAGCATTGCGGCATCCGGCGCGTGATGCAAAAGGTACGCGATATCACCGCCGAGATCCTGGACGGGACCACCTTGGAAGCGCTGGTGGCCATCGAAGCCTCCGAATCCGATGAAGCCTCGCGCATGTATTTCATCTGAAGGCCGCATCGCATGTTCCCGATGAAAAAAAGCCTTTTGGCATACCCTGCCGTGGCCTTGGCGGCGGCGGCGGCTTTGCTGGCATGGCCGCCGCGCGCGGCGGGCGGATCGGCCAAACTGCTCAACGTGTCCTACGATCCCACCCGCGAGCTGTACGAGGATTACAACCAGGCGTTCAAGGCGTTCTGGAAAGCCGGGCATGGGCAGGACGTGAAGATTGCCCAATCGCATGGCGGCTCCGGCAAGCAGGCCCGCTCCGTGATCGACGGTCTGGATGCGGACATCGTTACCCTGGCGCTGGCATACGACATTGACGCCATCGCGGACAAGACCCCGCTCATGCCCAAGGATTGGCAAGGGAAGCTGCCCGGCAACAGCACTCCGTACACCTCCACCATCGTGTTCCTGGTGCGCAAAGGCAACCCCAAACGGATCCGGGATTGGGACGACTTGGTGAAGCCGGGCATCGCCGTGATCACCCCCAACCCCAAGACCTCGGGCGGGGCGCGCTGGAATTACCTGGCGGCCTGGGGTTATGCCTTGGCGCATGCGGGCAACGACTCCGCGCAGGCGCGCGCTTTCGTGGCCAAGCTGTACAAGAACGTGGCCGTGCTGGACGCGGGCGCCCGCGGTGCCACCACCACCTTCGTCCAGCGCAGGATAGGCGACGTGGAGCTGGCCTGGGAGAATGAAGCCTTGCTGGCGGTGGCGCGCCTGGGCAAGGACAAGATCGAAATAGTGGCGCCGTCGCTTTCCATCCTGGCGGAGCCGCCCGTGGCGGTGGTGGAGCGCGTGGCCGCCAAGCATGGGAACGCAGAATTGGCCAAGGCCTATCTGGAACATCTGTATTCCGAAGAAGGCCAGGAAGTGGTGGCGCGCAATTTCTACCGCCCGCGTTCGGAGCAGGCGGCGGCCCGGCACGCGGCGCAATTCCCCCGGCTGGATCTGTTCACCATCGATTCGGTTTTCGGCGGCTGGCGCAAGGCGCAGAAAACCCATTTCGCCGACGGCGGCGTGTATGATCAAATCGCGAAGACGGGCAAATAAGGGCCGGGCGGATGGATGCGGGAAAGCAGATGAGCGGGAATGATGCAGGAGGCGGGACCGCCACGCTGACGCAACCGGCGGCCCGGTCGCGCGCGCGCAAAAAAAGGCATCCTTCCGTCATCCCCGGTTTCGGGCTGACCATGGGATTCACCTTGCTGTACCTGAGCCTGGTGGTGCTGATCCCCCTGTCGGCGATTTTCCTGAAAGCGTCCCATCTGACCTGGCCGCAAATGCTGGAGATCCTTTCCGACAAGCAGGTTTTGCTGGCCTTCCGCCTGAGCTTCCTGAGTTCGGCGGGCGCGGCCCTGATCAATGGCGTATTCGGCCTGTTGGTGGCTTGGGAGCTGGTGCGCTACAAGTTTCCCGGACGGGGCTTCCTGGACTCCATGGTGGATCTGCCCTTCGCCTTGCCCACCGCCGTGGCCGGCATCTCTTTATGCGCGGTGTACTCGCAAACGGGCTGGATAGGATCGTTTTTGGAACCGCTCGGGATCAAGGTGGCCTATACGCCCCTGGGGGTGACGCTGGCGCTGGTCTTTATCGGACTTCCCTTCGTGGTGCGCACCGTGCAGCCCGTGCTGGAGGATTTGGACAAGGAAGTGGAAGAGGCGGCCACTTCGCTGGGCGCCAACCGGCTGCAGATCTTCACCAAGCTGATCCTACCCGCCGTGGCCCCGTCGCTGTTCACCGGCGTGTCCCTGGCCTTCGCGCGGGCTTTGGGAGAATACGGTTCGGTGATTTTCATCTCCGGCAACCTGCCCCTGAAAACGGAAATCGTCCCTCTCATCATCGTGAGCAAGCTGGAGCAATACGACTACGCGGGTGCCACGGCGGTGGCCTGCATCATGCTGATCCTGTCCTTTTCGCTCCTCCTCGCCATCAACCTTCTCCAGAAATGGGCCGGCGGCGCCTCCCGCGCGCGCTGAAAGAAGGAGAACCGGGCCATGAACCTCCCTGAAAACCGGCTGCGCAGGCTGGATACCAAGCAGGCGGCCACCAGCGAGCCGCGCTGGCTGCAACGCATCCTCATCGGCGCGGCGGTGCTGTACCTGTTCCTGCTCTTGTTCGTCCCATTGTTGACCGTGTTCGCCGGCGCGCTGGAAAAGGGCCTGGCCGCCTATTTCGGCTCCTTCGGCGATCCGGACACCTTGTTCTCCATCCGCCTCACTTTGCTCATCGCCGCCATCGCCGTGCCGCTCAATCTCACTTTCGGGGTGGCGGCCTCATGGGCCATAGCCAAGTTCGAGTTCTGGGGCAAGCGTGTGCTGACCTCGATCATCGATTTGCCCTTCGCGGTGTCGCCGGTGGTTTCCGGCCTCATCTACGTGCTCCTGTTCGGCAAGCAAGGCTGGTTCGGCCCTTTGCTGGAAGCGCATGACATCAAGATCATCTTCGCCGTGCCGGGTATAGTGCTGGCCACCATCTTCATCACCTTTCCCATGGTGGCGCGCGAATTGATCCCGTTGATGGAGGAGCAGGGCAAGGAGGAAGAGGAGGCGGCGCGCACCTTGGGCGCCAGCGGCTGGCAGACCTTCTGGCATGTGACCCTGCCCAACATCAAATGGGGCGTGCTGTACGGGGTGATCCTGACCAATGCCCGAGCCATGGGGGAGTTCGGCGCCGTGTCGGTGGTGTCCGGGCATATCCGCGGCATGACCACCACCTTGCCCTTGCAGGTGGAAATCCTCTACAACGAATACAACTATGTGCAGGCCTTTTCCGCGGCCTCGCTGCTCTGCTTCCTGGCCTTGCTGACCTTGGCCGTCAAGGCATTGGTGGAAAAGCGCGTGGCACGCACCCGCAAGGAAGCCGGAGCCGCCTAAAGCGCGGCCAATACTTCCGCGGTATGGCGGGCCATGCCTGCCTTACAAGGCAGCCAATACTTCCGCGGCATGGCCTTCGGGTTTCACCGCTTCGAACACGCGCGCTACCTTGCCGTCCTTGATGATGAAGGTGGTCCGGAAAATCCCCGCATTGCCGCTGGGCTTCACGCCCCACACGCCGTATTGATCCGCCACCGCATGGCCCGGATCGGAGAGCAAGGGGAAGTTCAGTGCATACTTGTCGCGGAAGGCCTGATGGCTGGCCATATCGTCCGGGCTGATGCCGAACACATGGGCCTTTTCCAGGTATTGCGCGCGCGCGTCCCGGAATTCCTTGCACTCGAGGGTGCAACCGGGGGTATCGTCCTTGGGATAAAAGAAAAGGACTATGGGCTTATCGCGCAGCCCCGCGAGCGACACGCTCTTGCCTTCATCGGTGGCGAGGGTGAATTGGGGCGCGCTATCTCCTGGTTTCAGAACGGGCATGGGGCATCTCCTGGTAGGCTTTGGTTCGCACTGAATTTACTTTATCCCTAATGAATGAAATAGCGTTGTTGCATACGGAGAAACAGGCGGAAGCGGCGATGGCCGCCTCCAGCAGGGCTCCTGTGTTCATTTTCAAGCACAGCACGCATTGCGGCGTAAGCACCCGCGCCATCCATCAGTTCCGCAGCTTCGCGGAAGAGGAGGCCCCGGGTTTGGGATATTATCAGGTCGATGTAATCGAATCAAGGGCCGCATCCGATGATTTGGAACTGATGACCCTGGTGCGCCATGCGTCCCCGCAGGTCCTTCTGATCTGGAACGAAGAGTGCGTTTGGCATGCCAGCCATGGAGAGATCCAGGCGGCGGCGCTCCATGCGCAGGCGGAGAAGATCCGCGACCGGCTACGCAAATAGCCGCGCTCTAAGGCTTTAAAATCCGCCTTTTGGACCTAAGGATGGCGGCGGCTTTTCCCGCTTATTCGCCGTCGGGAGTATTGGGCGATCCGCGCCTGACCCAGGCCGCCAAAAGCTTGCGCTCCGCCTGGGTCGGCTGCATGGTAAAGAAGGGGGGCGGCATGATCTTGCCTTGCAGCGAATCCTTATCCACGCGTCCCGGCACCTCGCGGGAGGCCGCCAGCCATTCGGCATAGGTGTCCACGCTGAGACTACGGTAGGCGCGCTCTTGGGAGCGGCTGGTGCCATGGCTGGAATGGCAATTGGCGCAATATTTTTCCACCAAGGCGCGGGCGCCCGCGTACCGGCAGCCTTGCAGGGCGAGCGGAAGGGTAGAAATGGAGTCGGTGGAAGCGGGGGCATCCCCGTGCGCGGCCTGACCCGCTTCGGCGCTATCCGGTACGGATTGGCGGACGGCGGGAACGGACCCCGGTGCGGGACCGCGGCAGCCGACGAGCAGGGCCAAGCCGAGGGCCAGCGCGGGCAACGGACGCGGGAGCATGCCTATTTCTTTTTTCGCAGGAACAGCGTCAGGCTCTTGAAGAAATCCCCCAGCGTGTCTTCCTTGAAATCCCGGAACTCACCGGCATCGAAGAAAACGCCATGGCCGCGGGAGCAGGCCTCGTAATGGATATGGGGCTGGAATTTGTCCGCCAACCGATCCATCACCGTATCGCATTCGGGGCAATGGACATCCTTCACATTGTCGTATTCCTCGCCCAGCTTGGCTGAGCCGATGTCGATGGACTCGGAACCCTTCATGACCTTCAACTCTTTATGCTCGATTCCCGGGAACCAGATGCCTTGGCATTTGGTGCACCGCTGCACCGTGGCGCCTTTATAGGTGACCGATTCCATCGTGGCATCGCATTTGGGACAATCCATCCGTCTCTCCGTGGGTTCCGGCCGGCGCAATCGCGGCCGCCGCATATTCGCTGCGATAAAATAGATTTTTCGGGTCAGAGGCCGGGCGGACGCTTGAATACGAGCAGCAGCGGCCGCTTGTCGGCGGGATCGCCCTGCCGGCCCACGCCTTTATTGTCCAGGACCACGTAAACGGATTGCCCATTCAGGGCCAATCCGCGCGCCAGCCCCATTTTCAGGCCCGCATACCGGTACTGCGGATCATTGCTCACATGGCCGAAGGTCCAATACTCCCCTTCCGCGTATTCCTGCCCGTTCCACTTGAGCAGGCAAATCGCATCCGCATTGGCGTAAAGGGCCCAGAGCTTGCCTTTGTCTTCGACGAGATCGGAGAAGTCCGGCTTGCGCCGTCCCGCGGGCAGGGGCAGCTTGGATTTTTCCTGGAGAATGGCTTTGACCATGGGCTTGGGGCCGGACAGATCCACTTGCAATAGACCCCGGGGCTCGCGCGAGGCCGCCACCACGTATTTCCGCTTGCCCGCGATGGCGACGCCTTCGATGCCTGAGTTTTCCCCTGCGAACAGGCCTTTGTCAGCGCCGGTTTCCAACAGGCCGGGTCCTTCCCAATCCGCACGGCCGTCGGCTTCCACTTTCATGATGCGGCAATCCGCGTCGCTGGCGAGATAGAGGCCGCCATGGCCGTCCGCGGCCACGCCGCGCCAGGAAAACCTGCCGCCGCCCGCATCCCTGGAGCGCCGGATTCTCACCTGCTCGGAAAAGAGGGCTTTGTCGGCCTGCAATTCGATCTTGAACACGGCATCGTCGTGGAAACCGGAAACCATCAAGAGGTTTTTGCCGTCCCAGGCGAGGCCGGAAGGCTGGGCCAGCACCGGCCCGTCCAAGGGAAGCGCTTGCTGCAATTCGAGTTTTTGCTGCGCGCGGGCCGCCCCCGCCAGGCCGCCCCATACCGCGATAGCGCACAATGTCGAAGTAACCTTCATGCTACACCCCTAAACCCCTAAACGACCAGGACCGCGAGTCAAGCGGGCGCACGACCGGCCAGCCATTCCAAGGCGCCCAAGGTTCCTTGCCAAGGACGCATGGCCCCGCGCGCATAGGCTTCCGCCTCCTCCGGACCGCCTGCGGCCACATCCGGTTGGATTTGCTTGGAGAGCGGCTTCCGCTTGAGCAGGAAGGCGGACACATGCGGGTTGGATTGCAAGGCTTGCTGCAAGGCGGCGTTCGCGGCCTTGCCCGGGCCATAGCGGCGGAAAAGCCATAATGCCCGGGTGAAGACGACGGAAGGAGAGGTATCTTCCGCGTAACGTGCCAGCAAATCCCCCAGTTCCTCGTCCGCGCCCCACTCCAACAGGCATTGCAAAAGGACATGGCGCGCGCCTTGGTTGTCGGCGGGATTCAGGCGCAACAGATCACGCAAATGCCCCAGCGCTTCCTCCCTTTTGCCCAGATCCCGCAGGCATAGGGCCAACCCCAAGCGGGCCCGCATATACGGCCTCGTTTCCATCAAGGCCCAGAAATCCCCCGCCGCTTCCTGGAAGATCTTCGGATCCAGCGCGCGTTTGCCCGCCTCCACGGCCTTAAGGTACAGGGATAGCGCCACTTCCCGGGAATCCGCCTCTTCTTCGGCCAGGATGATATAGGCATCGGCGCAATCGGGGCACAGGTCCAGGGCGCGATGCGCCAATTCCACCTTGACCACATCCTCGGAATTCCAGGCTTCGTAGATGAGGCTCTGGGCCTCGTCCAGGGGATCGAGGTCGGCGGACGGGGGGATTTCCCCGCTGGCGATCTTGCTCTCCAGGAGCGCGTCCAGTTCCGCGTCCGACATGAAATCCTTGCCCCCGAATATCTGGGTGAGGCTCGCCATCACCTTATCCAGGCCGATGTCATCATCCTTGCGATCCGACGATCCGCCCTTGGGCTTGCCGAGCAGCTTTCCGAGCCCGCCCAGTTCCGCGAGATCGGCCATGAGATCGGCTCCCTCGATTTCCTCTTCCTCTTCGTCATACCTCTTGGACTTGCCTGCCTTGGCGGCCTTGGCAGGTTTCGCCGCCTTGGCGGGCTTGTCGGGGGACGGCTGTTTTTTGGCCGCGCCGCTCTTGGTCGCTTTAGACGCTTTGGCCGCATTTGTCGCCATAGCGGCGGCCCCGTCTTTTTGCTTCACTGGCTTCACTTGCTTGCCAGGCTTGCTCGATGCCTTTTTCTTCATGGTCTCCCGTTGATCCTGAGGGTGGGAATGGCCCGGGCCGCCATGCCGGTGCCCCTTGCGAAAATACTAGTAATCTAGCGGGCGTTCGCGTTTAATATTGGCTCCTCGTTATGGAGTCGCTACGCGACTGCACGCTAGTTGCGGTAAAAACTTATCCTTCCGGTGGTGGCATGCGCACGGGCACGGAGGGCGCCGTCTGACCCGCTTGCGAGTATACCGTGCGGGGGAAAGCGATATTGATTTCCGCCTTGAGGAATTCCGCCTGCAGGCCGATGTTGACCTCGTGCTGGATATCCAGCGAACGGCCGAAATCGGGATTGGAGATAAGGTAGGCGGTTTCGATGCGCAGACCCGTGTCCGAGAATTCCCGGAAATGGCAGCGTTCGAAGGTCACGTCCGGGAAAGCCGCGAAGAGCGGCCGGATCAGGGCTGGTATGGCGCGCAGGGTTTCCGCCGGGGTGGCCTGATCCACTTGCACGTTGAAGATGACGCGGCGGCGATCCATGCGCTTGAAATTCTGGACGCGCGAATCGGTGAGGAATTTGTTGGAGACGATGATCTGCTCTCCCTCCGGGCTGCGCAGGCGCGTGGTCTTGAGGCCGATATGCTCCACTTCGCCCAGGAACTTGTCTACCTTGATGACATGGCCCACTTCGAAGGGCACGTCGAAGAAGATGACGAAGTAGGAGAACAGGTCCCCCAGGATGGCCTGGGCCGCCAGCGCCACAGCGATGCCGGTGATGCCGAGCCCGGCCACGAAGGCCGAAACCTTGATGCCCAGGTTGTCGAGCAATAGGATGAATCCCAGGATCCATACCACTATCTTGACCACGGTGATGATGCCGTTGAGGTTCTTCTCGCGCGCCGCCGTGTACTCCGCGCCCTGGCGCGCCCAATAGGAGCGGATGGAATGGTTCACCACCTCCATCATCATGCGGATGAACAGCAAGGTCATGGCCACGGTGATCAGGCTGTGCAGGCCCTCGCGCACAGCGGGTTTCAGGCTTAAATCGCGCAGGCCCAGATAGAGGATCAAGGCGTACAGGGCCGGAACCACGTCCCTGGCCAGGATGACCACCAGCAAATCGTCCCAGGTGGTGGTGGTGGCCGCGAATATCTTGCGCAAGCGGCGGATGACGACCACCTGGAAGAGGCGCACCAGGGCGAAACCGATCAGCACCACCACCAGGGTCACCAGCAATTCGTGCACGCTATTGCCCAAAAAGCGGAAATGCATCAGGCGGTCGGTGGCATCGGCGATCTCATGCATGAACGGCTTCCTGTCTCCGGTTGGAACAGGAAATTTAGTTATGCGGATGGGCGGGGCGGGAAGACCGGACCGGGGCTTTCAGGCGCGGTTCCGGAGCCGGCGCCCCGGGCGTTTCCGCAGGGCCCGCGGTGGCGGCCAGGCTGAACTCGGCGATGATGGGAAGATGGTCCGAAGCCAGCCGGGTCAGATGGGTGCGCGGCACCTCCACCTTGAGGGTCTTGCAGGCCTGGTTGCAGAATACATGATCGATCCGGCTGACCGGGTACCGGCCCGGAAAGGTATTGCGGGATTTATGCCCGTGCATGGTCTCCTGCGCCTCGCGCAATGTTCCGGTAAAGGTGCGGTACACGGACGAGGACGGAAAGGCGTTGAAATCGCCGCATACGATGAGCGGGCCGGAGATGGGCGCGGCCCCGAGCCAATCAGGGCCCAGCAGGGATTGCACCTGCCGCTGGCGCTCGAGCGAATAGAGGCCGAAATGCGTGTTCACGAAATGCAGGTCGATGCCGCCCAAGCCTATCTTGGCCCATTGCGCGCCCCGGACCTCGAGAGCGCGCCCAGGCAAACCGGGCAATGCCGCGGCTTTGAGCGATTCCATGGGCAGCACGGAAAGGATGGCATTGCCGTATTCGTCCTGCAACACCTGGAGCGGCGCTGGGAAATGGAAATCCTCCGTGAGCTGGGCAGCGATGGCCTTGGCCTGATCGCCGACTTTCGCGCCGTAACATTCCTGCAAAGCGATGATATCCGGCTCATATTGGGCGATGACGCGCGCGATGCGCGTGGTGGAAACCTTGCCGTCCATGCCTCCGCAGCCGTGGATGTTGTAGGTCATCACGCGCAGGGATTTCTCTTCGGCGCGTTTGCGGCGCGGGTAGGACTTGGCGGCGGAAGGCGTGCCCCGCAGATGCATGGCCGCCTCGCGGATATGCGTGTAGCGCAGATAGGCTCCATGAGAGGGCAGGGGCGCGTTGCCGGGGAAAAGCCCGAAGGCATGCGTCTCATGGTATCCCGGACCCCCGTGGGCGCCGTTCTCCCATACGAAGCTGACAGGCCTGGCATGGGGGTTCCACCCCGCGATCACGAAATCCCCGGAATGGGGATGATGACAGGAGATCACCAGATCGCGCGCGCATTCTTCCGCGAAAGGGTGGGCCGCGCCCAGCACGCGCACCGCGTCCCGCGGCATCTCGAATTGCCCCGCCGGCGTCACCGCCATGGCCTTGCCCGGCCCCGCCGCGTAAAGGACCAGCGGAATTTCCGCTTGGTTGACAAGCTTGCGCGCCAGGCCCGCGCGCAATCCCGGCGCGGGCGCTTCCGGCATATAGATATGGCCATAAGGGCCAACGGCGATGACCACGGGCGATCCAGGCTGCACGGGCGTCTCCGCGCCCGCCTTGGTTCCGGCCCGACGCAACAGGTAGCCCTCCAGGCGCTTGCCAACATGGTTTTCGCTTTGCACCATGCGCGGCGCGCGGCGGACGGCCGTGGGAGAGGCCACGGGAGCGCCCAGGGCCTCGGAAATCGCGTCTTCCAGGGGACGCCCGTGCAGCTTGGCATACGGAATGGACGACTCCTGGCCGTGATCGGAATAAATCCAGATGTCGAAATCCCGGCGGCTCGATCGTTGGGCGGCCTTCCACACGCGGCCGATGCAATTGTCGATGCCGCGCAGGGCGAAATGCGCGAATTTGGAGGAGGGTCCGCGCCGATGCGCTTGTTCATCGTACCCGACGAAATTCATCTGCACCATGGGTAACCCACGCGCTACGTCCATGCAGGCCTGCACGGTAATCAACTCACGCAGGCCCACCACCACCAGCACTCGGGAAAAGATGAAGAGAAGCTCCTGGCGCACCTCGTGCCGGGAAATGGCGCCGCGCACGGCATCATACAGGCCCACGACGATCTCCACGCCCAACAGGCCCGCCAGGCGCGCCAGGCTGGGCAGGTTCCAGATAATCACCGCCAGGATCCCCACGGGATTGGCATGCTTGATGATGTCCGCAGCGCCCAGTCCGGAGGCGCACCAATGGCTTTCGTCCGCCCCGCCGGAATACATGTTGGAATAGGCGCTGCCGGTTTCCATCAATCCCGACCCGGCCCCTTTGAGCACCCCTTCCATGCGCGAGGCGCATTCGGGCAGGAGCAGCTTCATGTACCGGCCCGTGTCCCGTTCCTGGTAGGCGAAGGCGGGAATCGCGCCCTTGACGCCATAGAACAATTCGGCCTGCGCCGCCGCCGTGGTCGACGGGATGCCGGAATACACGTCATGGAGCTGGTAGCCCTCGCGTTTCATCAGCTTGCGCAGGAAAGGCATGCGCCCGTGCCGGATGGCCTTTTCCAGTTGGCCCTTGGCCAGTCCGTCGATCTGGATCAGCACTAGGCCGCGGCGGGCGTCCGCCTGGATCTTGGGCAGCCGGAGCAACCGCAACGACCATTCACTGCGGCTCAGCCATCGCCGCGCCTGCCTCAGCCGGGATTCAAGGACATGGATCAAGCCGGCCCGCCTTCATGCGCTTCGGCGCCCACCAAAGCGGTGCCGGCCGCATGCGCCAGGCTGCCGAGCAGCTTCCATTCCGTCGCAATGAAGCGGGAAGCGCTTTGCCAAGGCCCGTCCTCGGGAATCTCCCAAGCGGCCTTTTTCTTGATCACGGAGCGGTACACGGTGGCCAGTTTCTCCGTCGATCCCTCGATGGTCATCCCGCGCGCCGTTTTATGCGCTTGGCGGGAAAGCTGGCCGCGCGCGTCCTCCGGCAGGTCCGCCACCCAGTCCAAAGCGGCGCAGAAGGCGTCCCTGTCCTGCACCATGACTTTGCGGCCGTTGACGCCGTCCTGCACCACTTCGCGCACGCCGCTGGCGTCCACCGCCACCACGGGCGTGCCCGCCGCCATGGCCTCGGCCAGCACCATTCCTTGCGTCTCGCTTTGGGAGGCGAACGCGAATACGTCCATGGCGGCATACGCGTCCGCCAATTCCGCTCCCATCAATATGCCGGCGAAGCGCACCCGGTCGGACACGCCTTCCGAGGCGAACAGGTCTTTCATCTCCGTCTCCAAAGGCCCCGAACCCGCCACCAGGAACCAGGCGTCCGACCTTTGGCGCAAGAACGCCGCCGCCGCTTGCGCCAGGAACAGCAGGTTCTTCTCGGGAGCCAGGCGTCCGATATGGCCCACTACGAAGGCGTTTTCCGGGATGCCCCTCGCCAAGCGGAAGCGCGCGCCCTCGCCGGCTTCGAATCGCTCCGCGTTGACTCCGGTGGGGATGACGGTCAGGGGGGTGGTGACGCCGCGTTGTTGCAGGAGGGCGGCCACCGATTGGCTGGGCGCGATCACGTGATCGCAGAGATTGGCGTATCCGGTGGAGAGATCGATGATGAAGCGCCGCAGCGCATCCGACTCGCCCGGCACGTAATGGGTGTATTGCTCGTATAGGGTGTGATGGGTGAAGACTATCGGCAGCCCGCGGCCGGAGGCGATGCGCAAGGCCGTATCGCCCAGCAGGAAGGGATGATGGGCATGGATGATATCGGGTTGGAAACGATCCAGTGGCTCCGTCAGCAGTCCGGGAACCGGCAGGCGCACGGAGAAGTCGCTCCCGTTGAAGCGCTGCAGGGCCGGCACCCGTAACACATCGGTTTCCGCTTCCGGGAGATCCGGGAACTCCGGGGCCACAACCTTCACTTCATGGCCGGCCTTCCGCAACGCGGCGCTGAAGGTTTCCACCGATCTGGCCACCCCGCCCACATGGGGCAGGTAGGTATTGGTCATCATGACTATGCGCATGCCTCCAAGATATACGCTTTTACCCGCGAACCAAGTACTACGGCGCCTCGTTACCGGGAACGCGCCACCCTCCGGCGGAAACGCCTGCCCCGGCTCCGGCGGAAAGCCAGGAAATAGGCCCGTCAGCGGCACTTTTCTATATTTGGCGTTTATGGACAGCCTGAGCACCGTTTCCAGCGGGGGATTCCTCCTCAGTTCTCTCAGCATCATCCTCATCAATATCGTCCTATCGGGCGACAATTCCGTGGTCATCGCCTTGGCGGTCCACTCCCTGCCCCAGGACAAGCGCTTCAAGGGAATCCTCATCGGCACCATCGGCGCCGTCGTCCTGCGCATCGGTTTCACCTGGTTCGCGTCCCATCTCCTGGAAACGCCCTTCCTGAAACTGGTCGGCGGCTTGCTAATCCTATGGATAGCGGTCAAGCTGCTGCTGGAGGATCAGAACGTGGATGCCGACGAGAAAAAGGCCAAATCGCTTTGGCATGCGGTGTGGATGATCTTGATTGCTGATCTCACCATGTCCCTGGACAATGTGCTGGCGGTGGCCGGCGTCTCCCACGGCAATGTGGCCCAACTTTGGCTTTCCCTGGGGCTCAGCATCCCCTTGGTCATCTTCGCCAGCACCATGCTCTCCAAGCTCATGGACAAATATCCCATCATCCTTATCCTGGGCGCGGCCCTGCTGGGCAAAGTAGGCGGCGAGATGATCATCACCGACCCCGGCCTGTATTCCTGGTTCAAACTGGACTCCATCACCTTGAAGTACACCGTGGAAGCGGTGTGCACCGCCGGAGTGCTGCTGATCGCCTTTTGGCATAAACGACGGAGTCCTCGCCCCGCCGACGCTTCCGGCCGGGACGCTTCCGCGCCGCCCTCCCCGCCGCTATGAGCCCGCCGCGATCGCGGCACCGTTCAGCCGCATGAAGGCGCCCTCCAGCCGCTTAAAAGCGCCGGTTAAAACGGGCAAGGCCTTCCCCATTTCCTTCTACGCCCGCCCCACCATCGAGGTCGCCCGCGATCTGCTTGGCGCCGTGCTGGTGCACCAGGCCCCGGAAGGCCGCACCGCCGGCCGTATCGTGGAAACGGAAGCCTATCTCCGCGACGATCCCGCCTGCCATGCCTTTCGCGGCCCTACCCCCCGGACGCAAATCATGTTCGGCCCCCCGGGGCGGGCCTACATCTACCTCATCTACGGGATGTACGATTGTTTCAACGTAGTCACGGCTCCGGCGGGAACCGGCGAGGCCGTGCTCATCCGCGCTTTGGAACCGTTGGAAGGGTTGCCGTTGATGGCGCGGCGGCGCGGCACGGAAAGGCCCAAGGATTGGTGCAGCGGTCCGGGCAAGCTGGTCATCGCGATGGGAATCGGCAGGCAACAGAACGGCGCGGATTTGCGCGGCCGGGCCGGATCGGCCCTGTCCATCCTGTCCCTTGGGGACGCTCCAGGTAACGTCAAGGTTACGACGCGGATCGGGATCAACAAAGCGGCGCATTTGCCGCTCAGGTTCTACCTGGAAGGCAACGCGTTCATTTCGAAGGCGTGATCACTCGTGCTGCGGTTCCGCCGGGCACAGCGCTTCCAGCATCCAGGGGAGCAAGGTGAACATGATCACCAACCCGGATCCGATGCCCAAGGTGGCCATGAGGCCGATGGTCTGCATGCCCTTATGGCTCACGAAGCAAAGCCCCAGGAATCCGAAAGCGTTGTTGAGGGTGCCGGTCAGCACCGCCGAGCCCGTGGTAGTGTAGAGTTCCCCGATTTTTCCGGATCCGAGCTCCATGCGGCGGTGGTAAAGGTGGATCACCGAGTCCACCGATACGGATAGGATGGTGGGCAGCACCACCAGGTTGAACATGCCCAGCTTCAGCCCCAGGATGCCCATGATTTTGTAGGTCCAATACGAGGATATGGCCACGAAGCCGCAGCTGATGAGCACGCCCCGCCAGGAGCGCATGTCCAGCCAGGTGATCACGATGAGGAACAGAAAGGTCACTATCGCCAGGCGCACGCCGTCGCCCTTGACCATGCGCACCACGTCGGCATAGATGAACCCGCTGGAGGCGACCATTACCGGTCCGTCCCGGGAGGGCACCACGCCGAAGCGCTCCTGGAATTTGCCGCTCTCCAGGGCGTCGCTTTCGCGCAACTCCCCGTATAGGTACCCGAACTCCCCCTTGCGTCCATCCGCCTCGGTGAGGAAACGCTGCGCCCATGCGGGCAGGGAGTCGAATCCGAAGGTGCCGGGATTGAGGTACTGGCGCAATAACTGCAAATCGGCGCGGGTGGCGCTGTCCACGCGATCCAGCGCGCGCGCATCAAGTTGCCCGGTGATTTCCCCCATGATGGCGGTCCGTTTGGCCTGCTCCTCCGCCGCCGGCACGAAGGACTGCACGGTGGCGAAGCTTTTCATCATGGTATCGGCCGGATTGCCGTAACGCGCGGCCAGGGAATCGTGCACCGATCGCATCTGAGCTTCGTTCTTGCCCAGGATGACGGAAGGGGAAGTGTTGCGGCCCGCGCCCACGGCGCGCCCGTAGCTGATGCCCGCGCTGGTGCTCTTGCCGCGCAGATTGCGGAAGTCGTTCTCGAAATGGGTGGCGGGGCCGAAGGAGATGCCTACGGTGAACAGGAGCGCTATCAAAGCCACCCAGCGGATGGTCTTGAGGCTCAGGGTCATCTTCGGCAGCAACAGGCCGCCTTGCACGGATGAGGTCCCGGGGAGCAGGAAGGACACGATCTTGTTCAGGATGCGGGAATGCGCCCGTTTCTCGATGAAACCCGCCAGCCCGGAAAAAAGGAAAAACAGGGGCGGGATGACCAGCCAAGTGGTGATGAGGGCGAAGGTGATGCCGATGCTGACCACGATGCCGAA
>JBDSWM010000031.1:0-8134 GCA_039926685.1 Fibrobacteria bacterium
CTATCGGACAAGGTCCGTTCCCGGTGGTTTTATACAACCATGGAAGCGCTCCGAAAATGTTGAGCAGTCAAGCCAGCGCTATCATTGGACCCATGTTCGCACAAAAAGGCTGGGTTTTTTTCATGCCTTATCGTAGGGGACAAGGGCTTAGTGAAAATCAGGGACCATATATCATGGATGAAATTCGCTCGGCGAAAAAGTCATTGTTCGGGAATGCCTCAAAAACAATGGTCAATCTGCTTAAAACGGATCACTTGAATGATCAGTTGGCGGCATTGGCTTGGCTTAAGCGACAAGACTTCGCTCAAAAAAACCGGATTGTAGCCATGGGGAATTCGTTCGGAGGCGTCGAAGCGATTCTTGGAATGGTACAGGGTTCCTATTGCGCTGGTATTGATGCTTCAGGCGGCGCTGAAAGTTGGAAAAGCTCTCCGGAATTGCGAACACTCATGAAAAACGCGATAAAAAAAACAGAAAAACCGGTTTTCCTTTTCCAGGCGGAAAATGATTATGACCTAAGCCCGAGCAAAACCTTGTACTCGGAAATGATTCGGGACGGGAAATCGGCGCAGATCAAGATTTATCCCGTCTTTGGGAAATCGGCGGAAGATGGACATAGTTTCCCCTACCGGGGCGCGTCAATATGGTTCAATGATGTAAGTTCCTTCCTTGATAAATACTGCCGATACTAAAATCGCGTAGCTCCGGAAGATTTGATTCTCGATTTATTTTATAGAGCGTCTAAAATGAAAGTAAGATTCAATGAGCATTTGGCAATCCCATTGATCTCGGAAGCAAGCAGGAACCGGGCAGTCCCTATAGATTTCGAGATTAGGATTTTTCCGGGCGTCCGGTTTGATTTGAATGATGACTCATTGGCCATTGAAGGTTTCAGCAAGAAAATCGAAGCGTCGGGATTTCAAAATCAACTCGCCGCTATGGACAGCTTGAAAGTGAATGTGTTGAAGGTCAATCTGGATGAAAACCTGGATTTGAAATTAGTGGAAATCGAAAAATGAGGGTTCAAAGTTTTCCGTAGTTCTGCTCAGCAAAAGTGTCGCAATTACGCGCGTCGCCGCCATCGAAACCGCGGCGGAACCATCGCATGCGTTGGGAGCTGGATCCATGGGTGAATTGCGCTTCCTTTGCGCCAAGGGCGTCGTCGCCGATCGCATGCGCCGCACCCAAGGCCTCTCCCAGATCCTCTTCGGTGATGCTCAATGCGGCTTTGGCCGCTTTCCCCCATACCCCGGCGAAACAATCGGCCTGCAGCTCCATGCGCACGGACGTTTGATTCCGCGACTCGCCGGGGATTTGCCGGCTGGACGATTCGATCAGATTCTGGACATGATGGCCGACTTCATGGGCGATCACATAGGCTTGCGCGAAATCCCCTGGCGCTTTCAGGGTTTTTTCCATCACCTGGTAAAAGGTCGGATCGAGGTACAATTTGCCGTCCGCGGGGCAATAAAAAGGGCCTGATCCGGATGTCGCATTCCCGCATCCACCCGTGGAAACCTCATCGCTGAATACCGCCAGGGTGGGTTTCACGTATTCGCCGGGACCCTTGCCTGGAAGCGCGCCTTGGGCAAAGCGCTCGGTCCAAACATCCTCCGTGGACGCGAGCACCACCCGGGAGAAATCGCATGCTTTTTCATTCGCTTCCGAAACCGTGCAGGCGCTCGTTCCACCGCTCTGGACCTCTCCTTGCCCGCCGCCCGAGACGGCATGCACCAGCGCCGACTTCAGGCTGTTGGGCGCCATGAAGTAGACGACCGCGCCCAAGGCCCCGACTATCAAGGTGCCCTTCACCCCCAGCAAGCGCACCACGTTCAGCAATCCCTGGCCGCCAATCCCGCCTCCGCCGCCGCTGCCTTGGCCGCGATCCTCGAATTTGTCGGATCGGCGTTGATTTTCAATGCGCATCGGGAATTCCTTTCGAAACCAATTATGCCGCCGCATCTGATTCGCTATGGGTCGGCAAGAACAGGAGTCTAGATAAATAACCCATTATTCCAAGCGGAAGCAACCGTAAATCCCGAACGCCCGATTATCTTAATACCGTTTCCCATGCCTATCGACATCCGACAAATCGAAGAATTCCGCCCTGTCCTCACGGGCCATTGCTACCGGATGCTGGGCTCGGCCGTGGACGCCAAGGACGCGGTGCAGGAAACCATGATACGCGCCTGGCGCGGCGCCGATCGCTTCGACGGGCGGTCTTCCCTCGGGACATGGTTGTACCGCATCGCGACCAACGTCAGCCTCGATGCCTTGTCGGATCGCGCGCGTCGGCATCGCCCCGTCGAGTTCGGCCCCTACGGCACGGCGGATGATTCCCTGGAGACGCTTCCGCGCGAACATTGGATCGAACCCGTTCCGGACGCCCAAGTTCTCCCGGAAAACGCGGATCCGGCTGAGCGGTTGGTCCTGCGCGAAAGCATCCGCCTCGCCTTCGTGGCGGCTCTCCAGCACCTGCCCCCGAAACAGCGGGCGGCGCTGCTCCTGACCGAAGTCCTGAGCTGGTCGGCGGCGGAAGTGGCCGAGACCCTCGACAGCTCCATCGCCTCCGTGAACAGCGCGGTCCAACGCGCGCGCTCCACCCTTTCCGGCCGTGATCTGGGCCGGCCCCAGGCGGCCCTTACCGTTGCCCAGCTTTCCCTGGTCGACAATTACGTGGCGGCGTTCGAACGCTACGATGTGACCGCGCTGACCGGCATGTTGGCCGAGGATGCGGTCTTGTCCATGCCGCCCTACACCCTCTGGTTGCGCGGCCGCGAGTCCATCGGGACCTGGCTTCTAGGCCGGGGCTCGGTATGCCGCGGCTCCAAGCTGGTACCCGTCCCTGCCTGCGGATCACCCGCCTTCGGCCAATATCATGATAATGGCCGAACGCCCTGGGCGCTCCTGGTCCTGGAAATGTCCGGTGAGCGGATCGCGTCGATTACCTCCTTTCTCGATACCGGAACCCTGTTTCCGATCTTCGGCCTGCCGCCCAGTCTCCCTGACTGAACAGCCTTTGAAGGGCCCCGGCCCGAACCATCATTTCCGGCGTTTTCGACGTTTTCCGGATGGAAAAAAAACTTCCGGTCCCACCGATGATTTCGCCCCGCTGAGGGAGTCCAAAGGACATAAACCAACCAGGAGGCCGTTATGGCAATCATTACCGTGGAAAGCAAACCCTTCATTTCCAACCCCGTTCGCGTGAACGGCAAGTCCCTCTGGACGGGCCGGATCCTCAGCGGTCTAGGCGTCGCATTCCTGACCATGGATGCCGTAGTCAAGGTTCTCCAATTGCCCGTGGCCGTGGAGAACACGGTCAGGCTAGGGTATCCCTCCGGCGTGGTTCTGGGGCTGGGCCTGATCCAGCTCGCCCTGCTGGCCCTCTACCTGGTTCCGCGCACTTCGGTGTTGGGGACGGTACTGTTGACCGGATACCTGGACGGGGCCGTCGCCACCCACGTGCGGATCGGCAATCCGCTCTTCAGTCACGTACTCTTCCCGATCTATGTGGCCGGTTTACTCTGGCTCGGGCTTTGGCTGCGCGACCGGCAGCTGCGCACATTGCTGCCCTTCGGCAGCGCGAGGCCGGGGTCGGTCCGGTAAATTCATTGCTCCAGAGGCCGGCCCGCCGTCAATCCCATTGGCGCGCGGCACTGGCCAAAGCTGTTTTTTCCCCACGCAACCACCGTGCCGTCGTCCTGGATGCGGCATGAAGGTTCGCGGTCAGCAGGAAAGTGAATAGAACTGCGGATCCAATCCCTCCATGACGTAGCGCTCGCCCGTAGTCCGCACGTTGGGCCAAATGTGCCTGGAAAAATACCCCGCTTCCCAAGTATTCGCGAGAATTTATCGGTGCGGGTAGATAAAATGATTAAAGCCTTCGCACCCGAAGTTGTTTTCGAAGATTTTCGCTCATCACGATTTGATTTCTGTCACGAGCATGGAAGGTGATCTCCCATACCATGACAAAGCGTCGCGAGTTCAAGCTATTCCTATAGGACCCGCCAAGGAAACTTTTAAGGGGAGGATGGAATGAGAAGAGGAATGATCCGGAATCGCAAAAACTTTCCGAGCTTGGCGGCCATGGCGCTGGGGTTGGCATGCCAGTCCGCCTTTTCCCTGGGCAATCTGCACCCTTATTTCACCATCAAGCATATCCTCCCGTCGGAAATGGGCAATGTGGCCGGAATAGGCGGTATCGGCCTGCTTCCCAACGGCGACGGCGCCATGTGCACTTGGGGCGGCAGCCAGCAGCCCCCCGGCGCTTCGAGCAAGAGCAATGGCGAAGCCTGGATCATTCCCGCCTTGGCCACCGGCACTCCCGGCACGCCTACGCGCATCGCCACCGGCTTGCGCGAGGCGCTGGGCGTGGCCGTAGTCGGACCCGATTTCTACGTGATGGAAAAGTCGCGCATCACCAAGTTCATGGGCTCGGGAACCACCTGGAACAAATCCACCTTGTGGAGCCTGCCCACCGCCTGGTACAACGATAACCAATGGCACCATTTCTCCTTCAATCTGGTCACGCGGGACAGCGCCTTCTGGTTCACCACCGGCACGGCATTCGACTACGATCCCAATGATCCCTTGCAACGCGGCGTTTTGATAAGGGTTCCTTATGGGGGCGCCGGCTTCACCCAGCTCGCGCGCGGGCTCCGAAATGCCAATGGGTTGGTGCTGGGTCCCGACAACGAATTCTTCGTGGCGGAAAACCAAGGGCATTGGAAGCCGACCAACGGCCTGTACCATATCCCCACGAAAAATGTTCCGTCCAACGGCCGGTTTTTCGGATTTCGTACCCATCTCAACAATTCCTGCGACACCATCCCACCGGCGGTTGCGGGAGCCAACTGCCCCGCTGATCCGGAATATCCCCCGGCGATTTGGATCCCTTATCTGCCCCTCAGCAACTCACCTACGCGCCCGATTCTCCTTAAGGAAGGCGCCTATGCGGGCCAGATGATAGGCGGCGATGTCTATCGCGGCGGCGTCATCCGTTATTTCCTGGAGAAGGTGAACGGGGAATTCCAGGGCGCCGTTTTCCCCATGATGACCGGAGGCAGCGGCGGCATCAATTTCGGCATCAATCAATTCATGTACACCCCTACCGGCTCATTGTTGGTGATCGGCATCGGCGGCGGTACTTGTGGCCTGGGGGGATCCCTCGACTGGAATTTCAACGGCACATGCCGCGGTCTGGATCTGCTCACGCCCACCGATAAGGTTCCCTTCGAAATCCTGGCCATCCGATCGATCGAGGGAGGCTTCGATGTGGAGTTCACCCAACCCGCCGCTGCTGCCGCCGGTGCCAAAGCCAACTGGAGCGTGAAAACCACGGTTTTCACGCCTGTGCAGATGTATGGCGGGGATGCATCCAACACGGACAATAACAAAACCATCGATGTATCCAGCTCAGACCTAAGCGCGGATGGGAAACATGTCAAACTCATGCTGGCCAGCACGCTGACCAAGCGCATGTATACCATCACCATGAGCAATATTACCAGCGCCACGGGGGAAACGGCTTACGCGAATGTGGGTTATTATACCCTGAATTATGTGAATTCCGATGGACCTGACGCCATCCTTCCAGTGGGCGCATTCCGGAAAGAGTTGCGCGCCACGGTCCGGCAGGGACGTATTTCCTTGGCCGTGCCCCAAGGCCGGTACCGGCTGGCCGTGTATGGGTTGGATGGCTCCAAAGTCGCCGATATGACCGCCGCTTCCGGTAACTCTGCCGCTACCCTTACCACCGACCGGCTCAATCCCGGCATCTACCTGGTTATCGGCACGGCAGAAGGCGCCGCGTTCCGGCAAAAGATCCGCGTAGAGTAAGCCCGCAACGCGACTGACGAAACTTCAGTCCGATTCCTATTCCCGGGGTAAAATTTGAACCGGGGAATGCCTGTGGGTTCTGCCAATCCCGACAGACCGTCCAGTGGCGTCGACCACGGGAATGGCAACAGTTTTATTGAGAGACGTTCCGCTTGAACGCTGAGGATTCCGCAGCCCAGTGGGCACTGGCGCGGCAGTGAGCGCGAAATCGTCTAAATAATAAGTGCCTGTGTCGCTTCCCAGGTAGATATTGAAGCGGAGCATTTCCAGCCCTTCCATATCGCTGGTCCAGAGCTTTTCGATCTGCTGCCATGCGGTATCCAACCGAAAATCCTGCCCTGCCCGGTAAGCATAATCCGGGGCGCCGTCCTGAATCGCGACATGAATCGTCTTTCCATCCATCGAATTGGTGCGGCCCCAGAAGCTTAGGCGATAATCGAAATCCTTGGCGGCTTCGAATTGGGGCGGACATTGCAGTTGGATGTGCCAATTTTCCCCATCCACGGCCGTGACCACCAGCTTGGCGCCTTTGGCGCCCGCATGGACAGCCAGGGGATCATCGAAGGAAATGGTTCCGGTCGCGGTGCCGAAGCTATGGTCGAATTGCCACCAATCCTGGCTCGATTCAAAGCCCGGGTTTTTGAACAGGTTCTCGCCCGCGGCTTGCGCGCCGGCCCTTTGAACAGCCATCGTCGCCAGGAGCGCTATCGATATCACCAGTCCAATTTTGCCCGCTCTCTTGTCCGCTCTCATAATATGCCCCTTGAAAAAAGCCAAACAGGGTAAATGCGCCCCAAAGATAGGTCAAACCCTTTAGCATCAATCCGTCCCGGATCCACTGATTGCTAAAAAAAGGTTTTTTAAAAGAGCCAGGGAAGGGCGGAAGAATCATTGAACCCGATTCCCGATAAAACTGACTAATCCTCCCGTATCCATCACCCACGGAATCGCCATCCTAACCCGGATGCGGTTTCCGAATTTTCCTGCCCCAAAAGGAGTCCCTCTCAGCCATGCAAGATCGCAATCCAGGATTCCATTTGTTCAGCGCCGGCGCCAAGGCCTTCATTGCCCTGTTGTCATTGTGGTTCGGGAATAGCCGATCGGAAGCGGTGGAGAACCGGCCCTTCCCTATGGGGCTGGCCTATCCCGGATGCATCAAGCCCGCAACCGTAGACCAGGCCGCCATGAACAAGGCCGTGCTGGATGCCTGGACGGCCTATAAGACCAAGTACCTCAAGACCACGACCAGCATCTCCGGCGGCTACTACATAGAGATGCGCACCACCAATGCCCCGGACAAGGATAAGTCCTCCTCCGAGGCCACCGGGTACGGCATGATCCTGACGGCGCTCCTGGCGGGGCCGAAAGGCGAACCTGAGGCGCGGACCTATTTCGACGGCTTCTTCCGCCTGTTCGACAAGAACCGCAGCGGCACCAACAGCGCTCTCATGTCCTTCTCCGTCGGGCCCGGCGAGAACTCCCATCAGAACGCGGCCACGGACGGGGACATGGACATTGCCTATGCCTTGCTACTGGCCGATTACCAATGGGGTTCCACCGGGGCCGTGAACTATCTCAATGAGGCCAAGAAAATCATCACCGAGGGCATCAAGAAAAGCGAAATGGGCCAGTCCAGCCATCGCACCACCCTGGGGGATTGGGACAAGAACGGATTGAACACGCGCTCCTCGGATTGGATGGCGGGCCATATGACGGCATTCCAGAAGGCCACGGGCGACGCGTTCTGGGGGGATGCGCGCAAGACGATTTTCGATCTGGTTAAAGCGATCGGTACCGGCTATTCGTCCAAGACGGGGCTGATGCCGGACTTCGTGGTGGGCGAACCAGCCAAGCCCGCCGCCCCCAATTTCCTGGAAAAGGAAACCGACGGGGATTATTCCTGGAACGCCTGCCGCTTTCCCTTGCGCATGGCGGTGGACTTTGCCCATACCCGTTCAGCCGAATCCAAGTCGGCCGTGGACAAGATTTCGCATTGGATCATCGGGGCCGCAGGCGGCAACCCGGCCGGTATCATGGCGGGCTATAAGCTCGACGGCACGGCCCTCGTCACCTATGCGAACATGGCCTTCACCGCCCCGTTGATCGCGTCCTCCATCGCCGACGCCGCCAACCAGGATTTCCTGAACAAAGGCTGGGCCTATCTCAACTCCACCAAGCAGAACGAGTATTATGGGGATTCCATCGCATTATTGACCCTGCTCCTCTTGAGCGGGAATTGGTGGGCCCCGGATGCCGTCCTTCCGACCTCGCTGGCCCCGCACCGGATGCGGTCCGG
>JBDSWM010000032.1:0-21364 GCA_039926685.1 Fibrobacteria bacterium
GAAGGCAGCCCAAGTCGCTGCCGAAGAAGCAAAATATCCAGCCGAGAATTCGAATGCTCTACACAGCATCGAGTCTCTACATTAAATTATGGAACACACCCGTCTCAAATCCCCTGGCACATTCCGGAGGGAAGCCCTTCTGGCTCGTTCACAGGTTAATCGGTTGTTATACGGACTGAAAAAAGGAAATGAATAAAACAAGAGAAAGAATTTGAAACCAGAACAGGTAAACTGTGAGCAAATCTTCAAAAGGAAAAAACACTAGGCTTTTCGCATGAGGTAGTTTAAAATTTAGCCATGCAGAAAATCAAAATTTTAGCTCGAATTCTCATCTTATGCGTACTTGGTGCGGCTAGCTTTAACGGGCTCATGGTATTTATTTTATTTGACGGAACAAATTATTTAACCAGCCAGTATTATCAATTTAAAAAAGAAAACGAGGAGGACAACAAGGCTATTTTTGACAACCACGTTAAATATTTGGAAATAAAAATTAAGGAAACCAGGATAAGTGAAAAGCTAAAGTACAAAAATAAGGAAAAGTTACTGGAAGAAAAGTATTGGAAGCTCGATACATTAATTCATCACTCTAATCTTATCTACCGAAACCCTATTTCAGGAAAATTCATTGACAGAAAGATTCGTTCGGATAATCCATTTAAAATTGATAACGGGGTAATTTCAATTTGTATCAGAAACACCTGTTTCTATGAAGAAAATCTACCAAGCTATATAAGCCTAGACTATTTTACGGACAAGAATGTATTAAAAGAACCGTTATTAGGAGCTCGTCTTAGTGGTACATTCTCAAAGGCCTTTCCTCTGGTCTTTTTGCTGGAAAAGAAATCCGGCCCCTTTGAATTATGGGAGGCATACTGGCAAATTGGAGATTCGATCTATAACTACTATTCAAACTATTTAATTAATACAAATAATAGAAGACTCCTCAAAAGAGATGTGAGTCTTGAGAAGGAGGGTGTATTTATGGGCGAAGCTTCAGCTTCTGGTAAATACTTAATTTTAGATTATGGATGTTGTCCAGGTCCAAGAGGATTATCCATTCTAAACGAATTTGGAAAATTGATTTTGACTACTACTTACATCGGTGATGCTTCATGGAAAAATGATACCTTGATGTTCTATTTTCCGATCGAGGCAAAAATAGAGCATGAAGATAAATGTTCAAAAGCTGGTTTACCGACATACTCTGCCTGGGAAACCTACTTTATAAACGGAAGAACGGTCAAGACAGGCGAAAAGAAGATATACTGTGGTCAATAGAATACACTTCCTTTAGAACTTTCGCTGAGGTCTACTCCGTTAGGCCACGTCAGTTTACCTCAACCCGTCCTTTGTTGCTTGCTGCGCACGGGAACTCCGGGGGACATAAGCCCCACTGCATTCCCGTGCTCGCAATTCGGGCAAGTTCCAAAACCAACTGCGCCCTGCGGGCACGTTGGCCAACGGGGGGCGGAGGATTTTAGATGAGTGAAATCATTCGGGAATCATTCTGTTTCACGATTGGAAAACCGATCACATATTTTCCCCAGCAGGCGCTTGCGGAACTCCCGTCACCAAGAATCCCGGTATCCAGTCAGGCTTAGCCGGAAAGCATCTTCCATGAAAAATACTTGTACAATGGCTATTCATGCCCTGGCTATTTTATGCTGCCAAGGAATCCAGGCCGAACCCGTAGTTGAAAGCATGGTTAACTTTCCCGGCAACAGTGGATCTGCCTGCAATACCAAGAACGGGCATTCCGCCTTTGTAGTGAACGAGAACACGGACCGGAAAGCGCCAGGGTTTGATCTTGTCAGGGTCATGCCTTCCGGGCCACCCGCAAGCACCCACTTCGAAACGGATCAAGGAGCATGGGCCTCTCCGATACTGCAAACATTTGATGGCGGCTATGTAATCGGCGGTTATCTTGAGACTGATGACCCCCGGGTCGGTTACCACGGGGTCGGATTCTTGCTTCGAGTGGACTCTTCGGGAAACACGCTTTGGAGAAAGCCTTTCCCTACCGCTGAAGGAATCAAGTCCGTTGACATCATCCTGCAAATGCCGGATTCCGGCTTCACCATATCGGGTTCAAGCAGTGATTCCTTCGACGAGATCACGCACCCCGTGGTGATTCGGTTAGACAAGAACGGCATATTCCTGGGACGCCGAAAATACAGCAATGAATTCGCCGTTTGTCGCGCAATTCTCAAAACCCCGGAAGGCGGCTTTATCATGGCCGGCGAATCCCGCAAGGCCCTGTCTCCTACCGGTAGGGATGCCACCCTGATGAAGACGGATTCGCTCGGGAATCCCCTATGGGTCCGGACATATATCCATTTTGGTGAGGGGGACCGGGTTTTAGATTTGGACACTACCGAAAACGGCGGGTATATATTGGCAGGTGCGGCAACCGGTGTTTGGCCTGAACCTTATCGCGTGCTGACTCTACTGAAAACCGACTCCCTGGGAAACAAGATCTGGGACAGTTCGTATCGAGGGCATCTTCAAGAAGAGGAGGTAGTGAGTGTCATGGCCATGGATGGAGGATTCATAGGCCTGGCGAACGCCGCAGGTGCAGCCTTGGTTTTCAAAATGGATACCAATGGAATAATGCGTTGGTATCTGCCGGAATGGAATGGCCATTACTCAGGGGGTTCCCATCACCTGGTGAAGCATGGCCCGGGCCAATTTTCCGTGCTTTCGGAGAATCCCAATTATGGGGGAGCCCATTTAGTACGCTATGTTGACTCTGAATTCAGTACGCCGGGAAGCGGTGCGGGCATCCAACCCTGAGCAGAATATTCTGACCCGTGACATCCGAACAGAGCAAGGTAAATCGAAGCCCTTTTCCAACCCTTCACTCGGTCCCAGGCCTGTCGAATAGTGCATCACCGTCAGAATTTTCCTTATCGTCTCCTCTTTCTTCACCAAGGCAATCAACCGCAACTTCCCGCCGCATGCAAGGCAGAGGACTTCGCTACCAAATGTCCGCTTTAGTAATTCATACTACGGGATGTATCGTCTGCGAGCAGCAGTCTTCGGTTTGTTTTCTAGGGCATGCATCGGAGGATGCCATCAAACGAACCGGTGTGCGGCGACAAAGATAACGACACCCTGTTTTTCCGGATTGCGAAGAATGCGTTGGCGGGCGCGTTGAACAACGGACTCGACGTTCTCCTGCGTAGGCGTTGCGGCTGCCGTGAAGGTGGGCGCTTCCCCGTCCGGTATTTCATTGGCTGGGGCAACAACGTCCGAAGCATTGCTGGCCTGGCTGGGAAGATAAACTCCGTCCAGAAACAGCGTATGAAAATGGGGATTGAGTCGCAGGTTGGAGGAGGCAATCCCGCAGGTCAAAAACATTTGAAGTTCCTCTGTGACGAACTTGGGTAGACAATTCCCCGAATCGGTGTCCATCCACATTCTCTCGAAGCTGGACAAAAGCCCCATTTCGCTCTCGTCCTCGCACTTCTGGCTTCACCCCAAAACCAACTTCAGCCATGGCGCGAACGTTATACGCAATTTTACCTCGAAGAGTTCCCTACCGAGCTTGTCAGCTAGTCCGGCAATTTTATTGAGATGAATTTTATTAGGGGGTGGCGAAGATCATTAATTACGAAAAATGACGCGCACCAAAAAAGTCGGGATTTGGGCTTGACGGCCATTTACCAGCGATATATATTACGGTCATAATATTATGGGTATAATATGAAAATAGCCAAGTCCAGCGCTCGGAAAAAAGAGACGCGCGAAAAAATACTCGCGGCCGGTTCCAGGCTTTTAAAACGGCAAGGCATCAAAGCGGCCAGCGTGGCGGACGTGATGGGCGAAGCGGGTCTAACGGTAGGTGGTTTCTACGCCCACTTCGACTCGAAGGAAAACCTGGTCTCGGAAACCTTTTGCTATGCCCTCCAGGAATCAAGTCGGTACATGCTTGGATCCTTGCCGCAGAGGCTGAACGGTATTGGTAAACTCAAAGCATTTTTCCGCACCTACTTAAGTCCGCAGCATCGCGATTGCGACAAGGATGGGCAGGGATGCCCGCTGGCGGCTCTGGCCGGCGAGATGGGCAAGGGATCCGCAAGCTTGCAAAAGGTCTTCACGGCGGAATTGGAGAAGATGGCGGCTGATTGCGCACAACATTTTTCAGACAGAGGCTTCACAGTGACCCCTAAAGAGTTCTTGACCATGATGTCCACTGCCATTGGTGGACTCACTTTGGCCCGCGCCACGCGCGGCACCGTCCTGTCGGACCAGATTCTGCAGTCATGTTTCAAGCAACTTGTAACTTTCAGCCAGGAGAAAGAGGAAATTAATAAATGAAAAAACCTACCATGCTACTGTTGCTCTTGCTGCCCGGAGTATCCCTGTTCGCATATCAAGCTGGCCATCTCGCCATCGCGACCACTGATTTCAGGGGACATGCATGGTATCCAACGAATGAAACGGTGGAAGAAAAGGAGAAGAGGTACTTGCCCCTTCCTTTCACCAAGAAGGTGAGAGTCATCGAAGGCGCATCCTTGCCTCAGGGCAAGGGGTTTCCTCTGGTCCTGATATCCCACGGCATCCTGGGAAGGGAAACCTCCTATTCCTGGCTTGCCACGGAGCTTGCGCGCAAAGGGTATATCGTGATCGCTCCTCATCACACCGACCAATCGCGCGAGGACCTTAAAGAAATTGAGCTGTTCCGTTTTTGGAAAAGACCCCGGGTGATTTCCAAAGCCATCGACTGGGCCCTCTCCGCTGAGTCGCTGCGCAATGGTGTGAACCCGGGGGAGATTTACTTCATCGGCCACAGTGTTGGGGGACATACTGGCCTAATGCTCGCAGGATTGCCTTTTGACATCCAAGCGGTGATGGCCTCGTCCGATACCAGCCTTTCACGCAACAAACTGGCAATGAGAATGAAAAAGGCAGCCATCGTCGAAAAGCCTTCTGCTGAGGACTTGGCGGAAAACGGGAAGTCGTACAGGGACGATCGGATCAGGAAGTTCATCCTGCTCGATCCCACACCTATTTATCCGGGATTCAGCGAACAGGCATTCACCAATCTGGACAAGCCCATGATGTACGTGGGCTCTTCCCTTTCGGAAATCTTCAACTCGGATTGGGTGAAGGGGGAAATCACCCGTTTGAATCCAACCATTACAACCGAAGAGACGCATGCCGGTCACTTTGTTTTCGCCGATGAGGGCACCTGGCTTGGCCGCCTGATGCTGCATGGGGTTTTCGTCGATGCCAACGGTATCGATCGGGCCCAGGTGCATACGGTCCTTCTGGAAAGCGTCGACAAATTCTTTCGAGGCCACAACCCCGCAATACGAAGCCAAGAGAAACCGGTACGCTGATTGCGGTGCCGTTTGTGACGATGCTTGGATTTTTGGAAGCCATCATGGGCCTCAGCGCAGATCCTCACGGTCAATACCGAAAAGGCGCGGGTCGTCAATCCAGACTTCACCTGGCCCTTCCAGCCAGAAGGAGAGGTGGGTCACGGAATCGCGGATTTCATCCCACCGCGCCCCTCCCGAATTCATGGCGGCAGAGTCGAAGGACGATGGACGGATTTGCACACGGTGCCAGGCCGTGTCCGGTTCGTAGGGCGTCCAGGCCACCAATTGGGAGCCAGGTAAAGCATGTTCCAAGGCTACGCGAAGGCGGCCAGAGCCGCGCACCCAAAACACGATGGAATCAATCGAACCCAGACTTCGCGGAGTCGGAGCAAGTAGTGCGGCCGCCAATACCACGGGGTCGGTTCCGGTGGAAATCACACGCATGGCATTTCCCTGGCGCCCGCCTCCGGCCGCAACGATTCCCGATCCGGAGGCGATGAACCAGGCGGCGTTGGCGCTTTCGAAGTCATCGACGAGGACGGATGTCAATTCCAGGCGCGCACTTTCGGCGATGCCCGACCAAACGCCTGCCGAGTCGGTGCGATCCCCCAGGCTTAGGCCCTTCCAGAGTTGAATGGCCCCGCCGGGGCCGCGCAGATCCGGCTCGATGCGCACCTGCATGCGCCCCTGGCCACGCAATCGGTCCCAGTAGGCAATCACGAAAGGCACCCGGCTTCCATTCGCGCGGCGGACGTCTAGATCGCGGCCCAGGGAGTCCGACAGTCGGAAATCCAGAATGCTCGAGTCCAACCGAAGGGTCGCCACGGTCGCCTTGCCATCGGGCCGATTCCATGCGGGAAGGAGGGAGTCGGCCGGGAAAACCCGAGCAACCACGGCGTTTTCGGTTTCGGATGATCCCCCCGATAGGCGATCCCCGAAGCAGCCCGATAAATGAAACAAGGTCAAGGCGAATAGGGCGGGATACAATTTCACGAGGGATCTTTCGGAAGCGACGATACGGGAAAAAAGGCCATTGCCAGTTGCATCACGCGTTTTGGCTGCCGGGTGGAATCGGCTTGCTTCTGCACTTGGCGGCGGCATTCCCGCAGGATGTCGAGTATCGCCTGATGGGCTTTTTCATCGACGGCGAAGGTGACGGTGGAAACATCGCGCTCGTTCCTGGAGAAGCGATGTAACGAAGCAATGGCCAATTCGAATATCTGGCTCTGATAGTCGTGAACCGCTTTTGATTTCTTCTCCCCCCCTGCGGTTAAATGCGCCTCTCCGAGCTTGAGGCGCCCTGAAACGGCCTTCTTCACCAATCCGAGTTCGAGGAGCAGGTCAAGTGAAGCCTGCGCCTCGGTCGGGGTGATGGGCGGACAAACGCTTTTCGCAAGTTTGTCGGCAACGGCACGTCCCTCATGCACTTCCAGCAGTAACCGTACCACCGAGGTCCACCACTTCTGGTAGAACAATAATTCACGGTCTTCAAGAGTCAGGCGTGGCACATCTTGGAGTCGTCGCGCCCGCTCGAGGATATCCATGCGCGCCAGTTCCCCGCGTTCCCGTGCATGGGCCACCAGCAGGAGGAAGTACTCGGCGCTGCGATGGCTCAGCCCCAGGAATTTCAGGACGCGGGTTTGACACCGGGCCGGCAGGTGGCCGCGGGCCTGGAAGATTTTATGGAGGTTGCTGGCATCCAGCCCCAGGGTGGCGGCAAGTTTGCGGTAGGACAGGCGGGTATCGAGGCGTTTGCGCTCCTCGAAGGCGTCCCTCAGATAATTGCGGTAGTCCAAGTACTCGAAAACGGGGCGCATGAATCCCCTAATGATAGCCTGGATTTGGAGGTGTAGGCACCCTTAATCGGGACATCCGTGGTGAAAAATACCACAGGACCGTGGCGGCAACCCCTGCCGAACCCCGCCGATGCGCTCCGACCCTTAAAACCTGAGAACCCTCCGAGTCTGGGAGTGGGTTGCAGTGGCAACACTGACAAAATAGACCCCCGGATGAAGCGCATCCAGGTCGTATTTGGCGTGACCCTGGCCGGATATTGAAAGGATTTCGACCCCGTTTACATCCACCACCCTGAGCTGGTGTTGGCCCGCTGAGGAAACGAAGACAAATCCAGCGGAAGCATTCCATCCCAGGGAATTCTTCTCGATGAGGGTGAATAGGGGTTCCCCGGATTCGCCCGAGAGGGCGGTGGATGCTTCACAGCAAACGCTTTTACTGCAATAGGTGGCCAGGGGATCGAATTTGGTGTGCTTTGGATCCAGGCACCCCTCTTTATTGTTCTGTATTGCCTTTTGGAAGAACTGCAGGATGCCCGTCGTATTAGGGGCATGGCCTCCAGAGACGGGGGTGTAGTTCATGTCTTTTTTATTGTCGATGGCCTTAATGGCCGCCCATAGCAATTCCGATTCGCATGTGGGGACGGTGTTATCGGAGCTGCCATGCCGGAGGTAAAGGGGAGGATCGTCCTTCGAGACATAGGTGATGGGATTGGCCAATTGGACATTGTTGGGTAAGGTGGCGAGCGCCCCCCCGATAAGGTTTCCTTCGGGGGAATTGGCGGCTCCATGGTTTATTGAGGATCCGCAGCCGTCCATTTTCGAAAAGTCGGTGGGAGCGGCGGAGGCCCAACCGGCTTGAACGCGGCTGCTGACATCATGGTGCAATCCGAAAGTCCCTTCCAGCTTCATGGTCGTGTTGCCGATTGTGTACTCATCGACATCACCGGTGGTCGCCAGGATGACCGTGTTCCAGGCGCCCGAGGAAAAGCCCGTGACTCCGATAAAATTGGGGTTTAAGTTGTATTGCGCCGCGTTTGCCCTGAGGAACCGGACGGTGGCTTTGAGTTCCTGAATTTGAGCGGGATACTTGGCAAGGTTCGTGCCGGTCCCACCTCCGCTGAGATTCGCACCCACGACCGCGATTCCGGCGGCATTGAACGAACTCGCAAGCCCGCCGTCGGATTTGGTATCCCCCCAACTGAACCCTTGTCCGCCATAGTTGATGACGACGGGAAAAGGCCCGGTTCCGCTGGGCTTGTAGATGTTTAAGGTGTGGGCCACCTGGCCCGTTCCCGCGTAATTGATGTTGTTCTGGGAGAAGGAAGGGTGAAAGTAAATGGCCGTGACGGCTAGGGTGATTCGGACGATTGATTTATTCATGTTCATGCCTACCATGGGGATCGTCCCGTTTTCATAAATGGGGTTGAAGTGAATAAAACCTATGTCCCGCCATTTGGTCGCAGAGAGGGATTTACAGGTAGGGCGTGGTTTTTTCTACCACGGCCTGGAAGCCTCCGACGGAGCCGTGAACCCGACATCAGGCCTGCGGTGAGCATAACAAGCGGCGCAAACTTCGCTTGGCGCCTAGGTCCGCTTGCTCTCATCTCATCTTCACAGCATGTTGCGGGCCTTCATTTCGGGGGTGGTAGCGCCGCACTCCATTCGCGTCCGCACATGTCAGGCCTAACTCGAAAATCCACTTCGTATTGTCGCGAACGTTGTGTTCAATGGGGGGTGCGGAAAAAGGTCAGCCGGGCGTCCATGCACGGCGAGGAAACCCGGAAAATCTGTTGTATTTTCTGGCTGTATTCGATACATTGATATACCGTCGAAGGTCGGGGAATTTTTTCAATAGTTGTGGCGATGGGTTGGAAATCATCTCATTCATGCTACCAGGCAAGGGAAACATCATCGGAATAAGTAGGGCTTTGACTTGAAAAAAACGGGTTTGATTTTTTTGACTTTATTGCTCTTTGGATGTCTGTTTGAACGTGACCCGCCAGATCGGTCTGGAATTATCGGCAAGTGGGTTTATGATGACTCATCCGCAGTTGCGCACGGAATAGTGAATTTTAGATACAAGGTTCTCCTAACTATCGATGAAAAATATATTCAATACGATCTGTATTTAGAAAACGATGGTTTTAAAGATGGATTTGATGGGACTTGGAGCTTAAAAGGTGATTTACTCACGCTTCAGGCGGAAACATGTTACCTGCCAGACTCTGCCGGTGTAAAAAAAAATGGTGACTGCGGATTTTACCATTCCGGAAGAAAGTTATTGCTTTTTTGGGATGGCGCTTCCATTTATTCCGAAGTAGATGGGGAAAAGTATTTTTTCAAAAAAGAATGATTGCTTTCGCATCTCAGGTTTCCTCGACTGTCCATAGGCTCAGCAACAACTACACCTCACAAAACACAACAGCAGCCATGACGCATCGCTTGCTCGTCAGTAGATTTGGTCTCCTGCTCGCTCGGGCCTTCGCCCAAATGGGTTTTGAGGAGTGCCCGGCAATTCAGACTGGGGTTCGGCTGCACTAACTTTCTCCGAAGTCTTCTCCTTTGGTCTACGTCGGTTTGCCTCACCCCGTCTTCATTGCTTGCTGCGGGCCGCTACTCCGAGGAGCAGCGCCGGCAAGAGGACGGAGCCATGCCGGTTCCCCATGGCCTACCAGGTCATCTCGCCCTTGGCCACCTTGGCCCCGAGCTGCAGGGCGATGGTCAACTGGGCGTCCGGATAGAGCTTCTGCATGGCGGCGATGAGCGCCCCGGAATCCTTGGCGCTTTCCGCCTCTTTCTCGAAAGTGAGGAGATACTGCTTGGAGTATGCGATGGACTGTGCGTTCCGATGGCCGTCACCGAGGGCGTGACCGGGCACCACGATCTCCGGACGCAACTTTTCCATCCCCTCCAGGATAGCGAGCCAGGCCTTGCGCTTCTCCGGAGTGCCGGCGTCGGCCGTCCACAGGTGGAGGCCGTCGTATACATTGACCCCGCCCACGATGGCCTTGAGGTCCGGAATCCAAACGTAGCTGCGCTCGGGCGAGGGGCCGTCGAGCCCCTTGATTTCCAGGCTCTTCCCTTCAAGGGAGAGGGAGTTACCGGGCAGCGTTTCCGGGAAGACCACGTCCTTGGGTCCGTTCTCCCCCAGCTTCGGCCCCCACACCTCCAGCTTCTTCTGGTAGGTCTTCCGGATATGGGCCAGGGTCTGCGGGGTGGCGTAGATGCGGGCCTTGGGGAAAGCCTGCTTCAGCACGCCCAATCCGAAATAGTAGTCAGGATCGCCGTGGCTCACATAGATGGCGGTCAGGTTCTTGCCGGATTTCAGGACCTCGGCAGCCACCTTATGGGCGTCCGCAAGGGTGAACTGGGCATCCACGAGGACGGCATCTTTTTCGCCTGAGACGAGGACCGAGGCCACATGGAAGCTGTTGGCATCCGCTCGATAGACCGTGTAGTTCAGTTTTCCCGCATTGGCTTGCATGATCATCAACCCCATTATCGTTGAGTGTGTAAGGAGGATTCTGGTGAGTCGCATTTTGGAGTCCTTTTCTTGATGAGAAAAAGATACGCACGGCCGGCTGCGGCCGGCATTGAACCAGTTCAATAAATGCAGAGCGCACCGCTAGGAGCGGGCGCTATTTTCCGGCCAGCTTCCGCCGGATTTTGCTCACGAATTCGTGGGTGATGTCCAGGTAGGAGTCGTTGTCGATGAGGATCACCTCGCTGTCCTCCTGGCTGGAGCCCGCGGGCATGCGTTCGCATTGCGGGCTCGCAAATGGCTTGGGAAGGCTGCGCGGCAATTCAGATTTGGGTTCGGGCTGCACTGACTTTCTCTGCTGACTTCTCCTGTGGTCTATGTCAGTTTGCCTCAGCCAATCTTCATTGCTTGCTGCGGGCGGGAATTCCAGGGGTATAAGGCCCCACTCCATTCCCGTCCTCGCAAATCGTGCAAGATCCAAAACCAACTTCACCCTCGGCAACCTTATATGCAATGGGAGACCTTGTTTACCGATAGAGTTCACAACTATTTAAGACTGCCCAAGACGTAGTATCTTTGCCCAACCGTGTTTCATTAAAATGGCGGAGGCCATAAGCCACTCTCATTGCACTGATCAGGCCTTCATCGTGAATCGCCCTTCCATCTCCCAATTCCTTTCCCTCGAATGGCGCCTCCCAAATGGATTACACCCCATGTCACAACACTCACGAAATCGCGTCCTGCCCAATCCGGAAACACGAGGGTGAAAGCACTTTGCATTAGCTACCTTCCTTTTCAGAGGTCGGAATGCATCAGTCCTCAAAAAATCCATAAGGAGTGACATGAAAGTCTTTTTTCACTTAAAGAAATCACAAATAATGTTGAGCGTCGGCTTTGCAGGGATCACTGCGGTATTGACCCTTAGCGGTTGCGTCTCGGATGTGCCCAATGAGGATACGGAGAACTCATTGGTGACTGCGGCCTACAATAGCAGTCAGTGCGCTACTGTTGAACATGTCGCAGGATTCTATGGGGCCTACTCTTGGAACTCCAAATCGAATTACACCACATCGTGCAATGCAATCGATGATACCGCTCTTGGAACGGCCGGTTACTTAGGGTATGGGTCTAGCGTCAAAAGCATTCCAAATAACAAGTCGGCCTGCGAAGCCACTGTGATCACCTCACTGTTCTACATTAAAACGCAGCAAGGGCCCATTCAGGTCTGGACTCTACAAAAGACGGAGGCTCACGCGGGTTCTTGGCTCTCACTTGGATTGGGAGGGGCTTGCAGCCTGCACTCGACTTCTTTCCCTCCTCAAGAAAAGAATGTTAAAGTGCGCATCGCGACAACGGTCCGACAGACTTCCGGAACATCGTTTATTACGTTACCGTTTCGTTCATATTTGAGGCTGAAGCCATAATAGTTCCTTAGCATAACATGAGAAGAAAATGAAATGTTGGCCAGCGGTAACGACGGGGTTCAATGCTGACTTTCCGCACTCCGGATGATCCGCACTATCACCGGGCGCCAGCGGAACGCGTCCATCCCCTGCCTATCGGCTGCCGACAGCTCGGACAATTTCCGGCCCTGCAGGGAGTAGATGAGAATCCGGTCCCGTGGCCGTACGTCCCTCATCCCCAACATGCCCCCGGATTCGATGCGCCTGGATTTTTCCTGCGGTCGTGCCATGCCTACCGGGTGCTGGGACAAACCCACGCCGGGGTTGTATATCGAGTTGTAGGGGCAAGCCATTCCGCCCGCGAACTCGAATTGACCCACTACATGCACATCGTCGGCGGAATCGATCGCGATGCCTCGCACGGGATGATTCCAATTCCGCGGCGCAGTGCCTCTACCCAGTTCGCTCCAGGATGAGCCGTCCCACTTGGCGAAATGTTCGAGGTCCCGCGAAGCGGTCGGCGAGATTAGGAGGGTCTCGAAGAAGCCGGCGATGTACAGGTTCCCTTTGGAATCGAAGACATGTCCCGCAAATTCCGCATCGAACGGATCCGAAAAGAACGTACCGAGGTTCACGAAGGCATTCCCGTTCCCTTTCAGGATAGAGATGCCATACCGGTCGGGATTCGTTCGACTCGGGCCTGCCACGACCACATAGGGAGTCCCGGCAGGGTCGAAGAAACCGTCAATCGGGGTTCCCGGCGAGGCGGCTTGGTTCCAGAAATCCGGTACCACCCAGCCCGTGTCGTTCTGGACCCACAACGTTCCCTTATCCGTCTTATAGATCTTTCCCTTGGGATCGAAAAAGATGCCTTCCGGAAGGGTTCCGTTGTAACTGGTGCCGAGATCCTTCCATACCGAATCGTCCCAGCGCTTCGCGAAAATGGACGTCACGATATAAATCTTCCCGTTCCCGTCCATCCTCAGGACCTTTATTGGACCCGACCCGGAAAAATCCCCCAGGGAGCTCCAAGCGCTCCCATTCCATTTCTGTACGTAGCCGGAGGAATTGCGGGTGGTCCCGGCCGCGTATACCTCGCCCTTGGCGTTGGCGGCCAAGGCCAGCACCTCGCCCGGCAAACCTGCGCCCAAAGGTTTCGAACGAATGCCGTCCCAGGCGTACACGAGGGAGTCGCCGGCGAAATAGAGCTTTCCGGAATCCCCAGCGGCCACCTGCTGGAACCAACGTCGGGGAACGGGAGGGCCGAGTGATTCCCAACCGTTGTCCGAGGATACCAGCGCGCCGGCCCCGGTCGCGAGCATTCCTCCCCAAGGCCCTTCGGAAAGGGATTGCACCCCGTCCGGCAGTACGCATCTTTTCCAGGCCGAACCGTCCCAGGTCGCTCCTGAGCACCAACCGGTCGGCTGCCAGCCGGTAGTAGGGTGGATATCCCCGGCATACCAGAGCACCCCGCTGGAATCCTGCCAAAGCGCATACGGGTATTCCTGGAAATCGAAATCCGTCTTGATAGTGCTCCATTGGCCGCCGGAATATTGCTTGAGGGTCAGCGGTTGCGCCCCCGCGCCGAATGGGGAACCCGCCACGAAGAAATCGCCCCGCGGGCCGATGGCGACGGCCGCGATGCCGCCCAGGCTGATTCCCGTGATCGCGGCCCAGGTTCCTCGCCACTGCGCAAACTTCAGCGAGGCTGTGGAGCTGGAATAGGACTTCGAGATCACGTCGAGCGCGCCGGATTTCTCGAATGCCATGGCGTACACCCCGGAGTCGGTGCCGGCGCCGAGCGGAGACCAGACAGCGCCGTCCCACTTCGCGATGTTATGGATCGCCAGGCCGTCGATAGAAGCGAACGTTCCGCCCGCGTACAGGTTGCCGTCCTTGTCCTTGATCAGCGCCTCTACATGTCCTCCAGGGCCGAGGGGGATGAGCTGCCAGTCTGAGCCCTTCCAGGCGGCCAGGCAGGCCGCGGAATCGCAGCGCCCCGCTACCAACGGAGTGCCGTTGCGATCGACGCCTACTGATGAGACATGCGACCAACGGGTATGGGAAGGGAAGACCCGCCAGCCGCGCGGGGTCCACTTCGCGAGGTGATTAACCGGCACGTTACCTATGGAATCGAAATCGCCGTAGGCGTAGAACCCCTTATCGTCTCCGAAAGCGAGGCCCGCGACCTTGCCGATCGAACCAAAATTGGCCCAGGCGGTATCGAAATCCGCGGCGAAGTCTTGGCTGATGGCTAGCGTGATGATCGAAGCGATGGCCATGATATTCCGGCAAGAGGCCATGTTTCCCTTTTCCTTGATAGCGCTGCCAAAGCATATCATTTTTTCTGCTCTGGAGGCATGGGTAATTCGAAGCCATTCCACACATGAGTCGGCTCTTCCATTGCTCTTAAAGGCGCTGAATGGTTGTGAGGGATGTGGCGACAAGGACGGTATCGCCATGAGTTCGCTGTTCTTGGGGCTTGCTTATCGCACCATGGGTAATTTCGATTTGAGCCTCAAAACGTTGCTGGTGCCTTTCACTTATTTCAAGCAGACAGGGCGCTATCCGGTTTTGCTCGAGGGAAGTTGCAATAGCCTTGCCAATGTGAACCTGCAAATGCACAACTACGAAGAAGCGTTTTCGCTCTTCCAAACCGGCTACGAAACCGGCTTGAGGATCGGTGATGTCTTCTTTCCGGTCCTTGCCCTGAATGGCATGGGCAAAGCAAGGATGTTGCAGGACAAGCCTGAGGAAGCGATGGAATATTTCAACAAGGCGTTGGAAGAGTCCAAAAAAATCGGAAACCCGATGCAAATCGGGGACACGCTTATCGAATTGGCGGCCATAAATTACCGATCCGGCAATCTTATCCTGGCGGAACAATTGAATAAGCAGGCGCTTGGCATATATGATGGAAAATTTCCGGGCGCGGAAATTACCTGCCGCATCAATCTTGGGGAAATCTATCTGAAGCAGTCAAGGTGGGTTGAAGCCATTGAGGTGCTCAATCAGGCGCTGGCGCTGGCGGACCGGATCAATGTGAAACCCAAAATGTACCGGGTTCATTTGGGGCTTTCGAAGGTTTACAAAGCCATGAACGACCCGGCGCAAAGCCTTTATCACCATGAAATCTTTCATGAGCTCCGGGAAATAGTCCAGGAAGAAGACAATGCAAGAAAACTGTCTGACGCCAAGCTGGTATTCGAAGCGGAGCAAACCAAGAAGGAAAACGTCGTCATAAAAAAAAGGAAATCGAAAGCAAAAACCGGCAATTACGGCAAACTATCGATGAGCTGACCATTACGAAAATAAGCCGGAAAGCAAAAGGCATCACTTTTTTCGTGGGTATTGCCTTGATCGTGGTGGAAGACCCGGTATTTGGTTATGTGCTCAGTCATGTTGGGGAAGGCCACTTCCTACTAAGCGTCACGGCAAAAATCATGGTTATCTTCAGCCTAAGGCCCATCAACATGGCCATCGAGGGTTATTTACTTCGCCAATTTGTTTTGAAGCAAAGACAGCGCTTACACCAAAGCCTTGAAACAGCCGATCTGGAAATCCAACCGGTAGTAGCTTCTTAAATGAGATTATTTTTTGAGGCTTGAAATCCATGCTATACGGTTGGGGTCAGTTTAGAATCAAAATTCCAATTCAAAGGATTGCCCAATCAGGAAGTATCCAACATTGTCCGTTTTCGAACTAGAGGTCCCAATACTGGCACCGGAAACTAAGGCCAAATTTGGTATGAATTGAAGTTTAAGTCCCACTGCGGCCATTACGCCCACAGTAGTCGTCAGTCGCTTTACTAATACTGATTCTTCATTATGACCTTGAATGGGCTTTGTACGAGCAGGTATATCAATAAAAATATCCGTCGATATAAAAGGACGAAACCAGTGAGTTTCCCTACCTATGGCAAAACCGCCATGCCCCGAATAAATATCGCCGAAGGATGAGTACAAAAACCCTTCTCCACCCCAAAAGGACGCGGCCCACCGGACATGCCCGTACATGGTCCCCAGTCGCCCGGATTCGCCCGGAGCCAATAATCCTATCGTCTCTGCAGGCGCGCTCGCGTATTCCGACTCCGGCAATGCCCGCGTCAGGCCTCGACGGCAAGATCCTGCAAGGCATGCGCCTGGCACGCCAGCACGAACCCTTTTGCGCGATCGCCGGCTGTCAACGCATCCTGTACATCCATCGTCACCCGCCCTGAGACCAATCGGGTCTTGCACTGACCGCAAATGCCCGACCGGCACTCATAGGGAATGCTGACGCCCGCATCTTCAGCCGCTTCCAATAACGTCTGCTCGCCAGTCGCTTCAGCGGTTTTTCCGGAACGCTGAAAAACAATCGTGGCAATCACCCCTTCGGCATGGATCGCATCCGCAGCAGCCACCGTTGCAGGGGTTTCTTCAACAGCCGGGGGCGAGGCGAATTCCTCCTGCTGCACATCGCCAGTCGGCACACCCAGGCCAACCAAGATCTCGCGCATGGCGGTCATCATGGGCGCTGGACCGCACAGCATGACGCGGGTGCCCGCAAGGGCAGGCATGAATTTGGAGATCACCGCGCCATTGATCCGACCGCGTAAGCCGTCCCAAGGCGTCTCGGGGTCCATGGAGACCAGCGTTTCCACGCGAAGATTCGGGAAACGGGACTGCAGATAATCCAACTCCTGGCGGAACACGATGTCGCGTACGGCCCGGACGGAATAGAGCAGTCCGATTTCCCCGCGCCATCCGCGATCCGTCAGACTTCGGATAACCGACATCATCGGCGTAATCCCCACACCGCCCGCAATCAGCAGCACACGTTCGGCCTCATGACCCGCAAAAACAAACCGCCCGGCGGGCGCAGAGACTTTCACGCGCTGCCCTTCGTGCCAGGTCTCATGAAGATGACGGGAACCGACCCCCTTCGGATCGAATTTCACGGAAATCTCACAATAATTATTCCGCGTGGGCGGGGACGCAATCGTGTACGAGCGGTTGACCCGTTTACCGTCGATCGTTAGGGCGAGATTCAAATACTGTCCGGCCGTATGCGTAAACGGCAAAGGACCCCCATCAACGGGGACAAGTCGAATCGTCTTTACGTCGTGCGTCTCCTTGAAAATACGCGCGATTGTCAATTCACCGGACCAGAAGGTCCTGGTTTTGGCAAGCGTCACCGCGGTCCTCGACGTAGCCGCCTTCGCGGAGGCGCGGAGGGTGAAGTAGTGGGTAACCATCCGGTAGGCCAGCAACGCGCCCACCACTGCGGCAAAGGCGAGGGGTTGCCGCACATCCGACTTCACGAGCAGATAATAGTGGATGACCCCGCCCAAAGCAATGACGTATGAAAGCCGCTGCAGGGCTTTCCAGCGCGCCGGTCCCAACCGGGAGATCATTGCGTCGGTGGACGTAATCGCCAGCGGCACCATCAACAGCAACGCACCGGTGCCGAACCAAAGGTAGCGGCGAGCAATAATCTCGTTCACCGTGGCCACGACGCTGGCCTGACGATCGAAACAGAAGAAGATCAGGAAGTGGACGGCGAGGTAGAAGAAGCCGATAACACCCAGGTTACGTCGGACCGCGATAAGCATCGTCCATCCCGTCAGCCTCCGGAGCGGGGTGATGAGGAGCGCAAACACGATCAGGAGCAAGCCTATAAGCCCGGTGGTGCGGATCGCGAAGTTGACGTGGTTGACGCCCAGGTGCCCACGATACGCATCCCACAACAGCAACAGCGCGGGCACAAGGCTGCTGTTGATGACCAACCGTTTCGCGAACGGCGCGTCGATGAGTCGGTTAGAAGTTGACGTCAAGGTCCATGCCCGAATAGAGGTTCGCCACCTGGTCGGCGTATCCGTTGAATGGCAACGTGTTCCGGCGCCCGGATTCCCCGATGCGCTGCTCGGTGGCCTGGCTCCAACGCGGATGATCGTGCTTCGGATTGACATTGGCGAAGAATCCGTACTCGGAGGGCGCGAGTTGGGCCCACGTCGAGGGCGGCTGCGTCGCCGTAAGCGTGATCTTGACGATGGACTTTATGCCCTTGAATCCGTACTTCCACGGCGTGACCAACCGAACGGGCGCGCCATCTTGCGGCGGCAGGTCCTGGCCGTATAGGCCCGTAGCGAGCAGCGTTAGCGGGTGCATCGCTTCGTCCAATCGGAGTCCCTCGACATACGGCCACGGCAATACGGCGGTTTTCTGCCCGGGCATCCGCTCAGGGGCGAAAAGCGTTTCGAAGGCAACGTACTTTGCCGTTGCGGCGGGCTCTACGGCATCGAGCAACTTCGAAAGCGAAAAACCGGCCCACGGAATCACCATCGACCACGCCTCAACGCAACGCATGCGATACACGCGCTCCTCGGCCGGGCTCAGTAGGCGCAGGTCATCGAGGTCAAACACGCGCGGCTTGCGCACAAGTCCGCCCACGGAAAGTTTCCAATCCGTCGTTGTGAATTTGGCGGCCGCGGCGGCGACGCCGTCTTTGTCCGTGGAGAACTCGTAGAAATTATTGTAGTTGAGAATCGAGGTTCGCGGAGTCATGGGTTCGTCCACCCAGTATCCGTCCGCATGCGGGGCTGTCACCAGTCCAGTAATGGGAGGCAGTTCCGCGGCGCTGAGATCGACCCTGTTCAACCGGCGATAGACCAGGGCCGTGCCGGCCATAGCGGCTGTCATCAGCCCGGCGCGCATGAAGGCGCGCCGATTCATATAGGTCTCGCGGGGGGTTATTTCCCGGTCAGGAATTCGCTCATCCATAGGTCAGAGCATACGTATTTCGAAGCCCTTTACCAACCCTTCACCCGGCCCCAGGATCCAATCGCTGCGGGCGTTCGCTACACGGGACAAAAACCCCATTTCGCTCACTTCCTCGCACTTCTGGCATCACCCCAATACCAGTTTCGCCATGGCAAACGTTGAGCGACATGCGCCTCGAAGTGTTGGCTCGTTGAGCCAAGGAAATGAGGTTATTTTTTGGGTGCGGAAAGAAATTGAAAAAATCAAAAGATCCGGAACTAGAAAATCCGAAATAAGGATCAGGAGATTCTGAATATTAAGAAAATGGAAACCGAAATAAAGACTAATAATTATGGTCTAATTTTTATGAAAATCATTAAGTCCTTAAGAAATTACTTTCGCGAAATATCGAACGGAAAAATAGTTTTATGGTGCTACCTAATTTGGTATTGTATCACCATCTTCAATTATTTTGACCCATCGATGCGGATATGGATGAATTCAATCGGCATTAGCGTGGTAATTGGTTTCGCCTTGTCGCTAAGTGTTTCTAGTGCAAGCACTCAAGGAGGAAACGATTGGCAAACATTTCGTCTATTTGCCATGCCTTTTTGCGTATCCAGCTTTTCAACGCTAATAAAGGGTAAAGGGTTTATTCTGGTATTTCCTCCAAAACTCGCTGAGTTGATCGTCTCAATTGCTGCATGTTTTTTCTTTGTTTTGCTTGTCTTCGCGAACAAACGGTTTTACAAATGAGAATTCGCAAAAGTTGAGTTGATGCCGAATAGAGTTTCGTTGAGCCCACAGATTGAAACTATTTTTTGGGGGCGGGAAAAAATCATAGTTTTCAATAAAACGGCCGAACTTTGTCCGCAGGATAATCGGACAGCAGGCACCAGGGAGACATCATGACAGTGGTGCGTATGGACAACGTTGGCATCGTGGTGGAAAACCTCGATCCCGCAATTGAATTCTTCATCGAACTCGGCCTTACCCTCGAAGGTCGCATGCCCATCGAAGGAGAATGGGCGGGGCGGGTTACCGGGGTGCGCGGCCAGCGCGTCGAGGTAGCCATGATGGTCACCCCTGACGGCCACAGCCGTATCGAGCTTTCGCGCTTCGGCACCCCCGCTATCGCGTCCGATCATCGCACTGCCCCCGTGAACTCGTTGGGATACCTGCGCTCCATGTTCACCGTCGAGAACATCGACGACACCCTGGCCAAGCTCGGAAAGCTTGGTGCCACGGTCGTCGATGAGGTCGTCAATTATGAAGACATCTACCGGCTCTGCTATATCCGGGGTCCCGAAGGAATTCTAATCGGGCTCGCTCAACAGCTCGGACAGAAGCACTCCCGGGAGAATCCCATGGAAAACGAACGTTAACGCGAGAACCCGAATTCAGCTAGGCCGTTCCGTCGGTATGCCAGGGTGAAACGCCTGGAGCATCAGGGCCGAAGTTTCTTGCCGGTAGTCCTTCAGAAAATCCAAAAGCACCCGTTGCGGCAAGCCCGGAGCCGGGCCCGCAAAGGCTGAGGCACCCATCCTATCGGCCTGTAGCGCCCGTTCCAGACGCTGATAAAGGGCGATCATGAAGGGCGTTATACGCCCATCCCCGCCCGGAAACAGCAGCCGCATGAACCGCATATCATCCTCCAGCGTCGAGGCCGGGCAATCTCCGGTAACCTGCATGTTTCGCAGCAGGAACAAGCCCGCCGGGATATCGCTTAGGCTATGCTGTTTGACATAGACGATGGATTCCGTGATGCGGGCGGCGCGTTCCTCCAGGAATCCTTTTTCCGCGCGGAAACTGTCATCCTCGCCGGCCTCGCCTGAGGCCTTCCGCTCCACAGGTCCCGCGCCGTCCTGCGCCTGCAATAGATCAATGGCCGCCCCGATGCGGATGGCGGTATAGCGGGCGATCATGACATGCAGCGAGGGAAAGCAGAATGAGTTCCTGTCAGCTTGCTGGATCATCAGCCAGTCCAAGGAAGGCCGGCATCCCGGCGGCCAAGGGCCGGGACGCGAAGAGACGGTGGAGTCGGTCACCGCGAACACTTCCCGCGCCGCCAGGAAAAGGGATTCCATACCCGCCAGGAACGCCTCCATTTCCGGCAAGGCGCGGTCGCCGAATGTACGGTGCAGCCATCCCAGGGATCCCTGCCACAGCCGCACGAATCCGACGTAACATGCAAGCCACGTCAGATCGAACGGCACGCAAGCGTCCAGATCCATTTCCAGGGGCACCTTGGCATGCGCGCGGCCCTGGAAGTATTGCGGCCTAAGGTAAGTTGAGAAAATGGTTTTCAGCAAGCGCAGAAAGGCGCGCCGGAAGCCGGGGTGGGTCAGCAATAGGGAAAACAGCCTGCGCATGCTGGCCGCGGAGGTGATGGGATGGTGGGGAGGTTTGCTGCCTGACATGGCTGGCGGAGTAAAATAGGAAATGCGCCGGTTTGGAGGATCGGGACCCGATTTATAAGATTTTCCCATGCCCGCCTCCGATGATTTGATAACTTCCCTGCGCCAGGCCCTGGCCATGACGCCGGATAACGTATCCTTGCGCGTGCATCTGGGTGAAATCCTTCTGCAACAGGGAAGCGAGGTTGAAGCCGAAA
>JBDSWM010000033.1:0-20648 GCA_039926685.1 Fibrobacteria bacterium
CTGGGAATTCCAAAGAGCGCGTATCCCGTGATCAAGCGCAAGATGGAAGAACTGTGGCGCGAGATCCTGGCCGTGTCCCAGGCGGGCGGCAAAGTGGAAGCGGTTTACCAAGTCAACCTGCAGGTATTTCCCCTGACCAAGCAGGAAGGTAGCGAGCATGTTTAAGAGGATGAAATCCACTGCGGCTCTCGCGCTCGGCGCCGCCCTACTTGCGGGATGCTTGGACGAACGCGTCGCCGGCGGAACCGGGGTGGGAAACCCCGCCAAGGGCTCGGTAACCGTGGCAATGCAGGCCTCGTCGGGCGGAAATGGCCTGGCTAAGTCCTCGACGCCGCGCAATCCCGATGGATCCTTCACCATTACCGATGCCGGCGGCACTTGGTTCACCGTGCGCGAATGCTACGCTAACGTCGGCCGCATCAAGTTTCAACCGCCGGACGGGTCTGAGTGCAAGGACGTGGATGAGACCGCCTGCGAATCCCTTAAGGTCGAGATCCCAGGGCCTATGGTGGCCGATTTGATGACCGGGAAATTTCAACCCGATCCGGGTAGCTTCCGGATTCCCATTGGTTCCTATCGGCGGATCGACTTGCGCCTGGAAAATCCGCCTAAGAACCCGGACAGTTCATTCTTGCCCCTTGCCGGTCACAGCATGATCATCCTGGGCTCCTTCGAATACGCCGGGTTCAAGGCTAACCCTTTTTCGATCGCCCTCGATTTCGGGGAGGACGTGCGCTTCGAGTCCGATTCGGGCTTGGTCATCGACAGTACCGGGTTGACCAGGCTGGTAGTCCAGCTGGACGTGGGAAAGTGGCTGTCAGGGGTGGATATCACGCGCTGCCTTGACGAAGGAAAACTGGCTCTGCTTCCAGATGGGAGTTTGGTTGTCGACAAAGACAATGCTTGTGGACAATTGGAGAACGACATCAAGTCGGCCATTAAGGTTTCCGGCCGCCTGGGCAAAGCCAAGGAGTGATTCCGCCATCCCGACCATTTCAAAAGCCCGGTTCTCCGCGAGGGGAGCCGGGCTTTTTGCCTGATATCCTCTTAATTACAATAGGCCAGCGGTATTGGAAAAACCTCCAATCTATTTATCTTCCTCATAACGGATATCGGGGTGACAAATGATTAAGGCAAAGCCAATGAATCGACTCGCCGGCTCTGGGAGTAGGAAGCCCGGGATGAGTATTCTAGCTGCGCTGGGCTTGGCCGTGGTTTCCACATTCGCGCAGACGAGCATCGACTATGAGTTCGGGCGGAAAATTTACACGGCAGGACACGATGATCTGTACAAAGTGGAGGTAGGCCTCAAAAATACCGCCTATTGGCTGCTCAACGATTCCCTGAAATCGGACAAACCCATCGACTGCGACAAAACCAGGCAGGATTGCTCGCCCGCATCCTTTCGCCTGGTCGAAGTCATCGATTCCGCGAAGACCGATGCGTTCTTCAAGAGGCATGAGATTCTGGAAACCCCCGCTGCTAAAAACTTCCTTTCCAAACCGCCCCATTACGCGAGCAAGTATCAGTTGTACATCAGCCCGTCCGAAGCGCTCTATTTCATGAGGGACACCTTGGTGAATCGGCTGGTGGACTTGGAACCGGGGCTGAAGACGGTAACGTCCCTGGCACGCGACAAGCCCCGCGCCCATGGTTATCGACCCTTCGCCGGCTATCGGACGGGGCAATGGCTGCTAGGACGGAATACCAGTCCGAGTCCCGAGGCGTTTTCAAGCCTTCGCTGATGCGATAAGCGGGGGGTGAGGATAGGCTCAAGCCATCGTCCGCTTTTCCATCACCGAGTTCACATCAGGCCATGGAAATGGCATCCAATTGCCTTAGCACCCCGATCACAGATCGGCGGATAGCCCGAGCAAAAAGGCGCGGCCTCGGTCATAGGTCATAGCGAATCAAGCAAAGCGCAACTGCGATGTGCACGATGTCTACGGCGATGTGAAATGGATTGGCGGCGACGTGGCCGATAATCTGCCTAACGTGACCTTCGAAACCGAATGGGATGCCTCGAAGCGCTCGGGCGGCATCGGCTTCGAAACGTTGCAGCCGGGGGCCGACCAAAGCGAATGCCGAATTGACGACAGACGGGGGTATCGTCTACGATAACAATGCCTATTCCGGATCCTCGGTCACGGCGCCGGCCGGCGATGCCCGCGCCATTCGCGCCAATGGGAGATTGATTTCCGGGGAAAGCCATGGGGTGAGCCTTATCGATACGACAAGGATTTCGATTCCCTAGGTTAACTCTGCGGCGCTTTCGAAATGGAGGTTAGCAGCAGAGCATTGCTCAAGCATCCCATGGCCGGCATTCGCGATGGAGTGCGCTGGAGAGTCGCGCTGGTAGCTGCGCTCAGGGTTCACCCGCCGCTTCCATCGGCCGGAACTTGATCTGCAAACCCTTGAGGAAGTTCCGCAGCATCTGGTCCTGGCATTTGCGGTAATTCTTATGCTCGGGTTTCCGGAATAACGCGCTCAATTCCTGCTTGCCGATGGGGAAACCCGCCAGCTTCATCACCGCGATGACATCCACGTCGTTGAACTCGAGGGCAATCCGAAGCTTCCGGAAGACGATGTTGTTATTCAACACGGATTCCGGCTCGAAAGCGGGACCGTCCTTTTGGCCCCGGTTTTTAATGATTAGGCCATTCAGAAAAATGGCCATTTGCGAATCGTCCAATTCCCTGAAGTCGGGCTTGTCGCCCTGCTTAAGCCATTCGCTCACCTGCTCGCGCGTGACCAGGCTGCCGGCCAATCCGAAAAGCGCGATCATGGCCGAATCGTTGAAATCGAAGATAAAACGGATGCGGCGGAAAATATCATTATTGGTCACAAACTATCCTGATTAAAGGGCGTAAAAGTACTTATTCCATCCTAAAACCGGAAATTGCGCTAGCGCGTGATCGGATTCCGGGTGCGGGGACGGCGGCCCTTAGGCTGTTTCGCTGATGGCGAATGCGGTAATCCGATGCACGGCATTGATCAACTGGCTTCGCGTGAACTCATTGGGCAGGTACTCGAATTCAGTGCCGCCTTCGACGGGGATGTCGCTAACGAGCAGCACCTGGGTTTCCGGGCGGAGGTAACTGAAACATTCGGCCAACTCGATGCCGTTTTGATAAGTCTTTTCGTCCGGTTTCTTACAATGGATGAGTTCCTGCACTTTTTTCCCGATCATGGCCGTGCAATCCCCGTAGCCGAGAAGGCGCGCGCTGGTCGGGTTGCATATGGTGCAGCGGCCTTCGAGATCCAGGGCGTAGATCGCCTCACCGGTGGAATTGAGCAGCAGGCGGATCATTTCCTCCTTTTCCTGCAAAACCTCGCGGGCTTGATCCTTGTCGAGGCTCGCCGCGGAGGCCTCGCGGAGCCTGGTGATCCACCATTCGGCCTGCTTGCGCTTGAATTCAGGATGGGTCTTGGGGTCGGGCTACAGTAACAGTTCGGGCGGCTCATAATACGGGTTCGGGCAAACCAGTTCCCCCAGGATGGCCATGGGATGCGCGCACAGTACGTCGTGAAGGAGAGCCTGATCGAATCGCCTGCGGTGATATTGGCAAAAGACGATGGAATGGCTGCCGATCAGGAATTTGTTCAGAAGGGATTCGAACTAGACCATCCGATGGGGATCCACTCCATCCGTTTCCGAATCCAGGAGCCAGGACATTTCCCCCAGCTAGCGCAAGCCCGTATATCCGTTGGACAGCGATGAGGCTTCCGCTTTGGCCAGGAAATCCAGCATCGCCGAGGTGTCGAAGGTCCCGGTGCGGAGGAACGCATCCTGATGGCTGAGAATCTGGAGGGAGCCCTTTCTCTGCTCTTCGACGACGTCCCGATTCATCGTCAGAGCCCCCGAAACGCCGTGGAGGTTATGTGATTCAGGTAGCGAATTTACCTATAAATGTCTTTAACTCCCTTTCCTTAAGTAATGCTTATTCTATCCGTGGAGCGCAAATGCCTTTGATTCGGATTATCCGGTTCCAAACGCCGGTTCCGCCCTTTCATTCCGGTCCCGTTGCCATGGGCCGCGAAGGTCCGGCTTGCGCTTCGACTTTGGTCGAGAGTCTTGCTGGTTTCATCTCATGGACATGCTTCCGGAAACGAGCAAGATGCGGCAGAACGTGGAGGAAATCCTGAAGGCGGGCGACAGGGCGCAAGCGCTCACCCGCCAACTGCTCACTTTCAGCCGTAAGCAGGTGGTGCAGCCCGCGATGATCGATTTCAACGCCGTTATTTTGAACATGCAGGAATTGCTCGGCCGTCTCGTGAACGAGGACATCGAATGCGTCTACGAACTGGAGCCGGACCCGCTGTGGATTTTCGCCGATCCCGGGCAGGTCGAGCAAATCATCATGAACCTGGCCGTGAACGCCAGGGACGTGATGCCGCAAGGAGGAAAGCTGCTGATCCAAACCAGCAACGTGACTTTGGAAAACGGCGCCTGCGAAGATTTGGAACCCGGACCTTATTTCCAGGCGCAAGTGACCGATACGGGCTCGGGAATGTCCGAGGATGTGAAAGCCCGGATTTTCGAGCCTTTTTTCACGACCAAAGACAGAGGCCAAGGGACCGGGTTGGGACTTTCCACCGTCTACGGAATCGTCAAGCAATATAACGGCAGGATCTCGGTCGCAAGCGAACCGGGAAAAGGCTCTTCCTTCACCATCCGTTTTCCCGGCTTCCCGAAACCCTCCCAGGTTCCGGATAGCATTCCATCCGTGGAACCTTTACAGAAAGGGATGGAGACCTTGCTGGTGGTGGAAGACCAGGAAAGCCTGAGGAAAATGCTCTGCGACCTGCTGCGCGGGCAGGGGTATACCGTGCTAGCGGCCAAGGACGGATTGGAAGCCTTGGACATCTTCACCGGGAATACCGATAAAATCGATTTGGTGATCACGGATATGGTGATGCCGCGGTTGGGCGGAGCAGGTCTTGCCAGAGGACTCCGGGAAATCAAACCGTTGGTGAAGGTGATGTTCATGTCCGGATATCCCGATGGAGAGGCCGGACAAGGCAACCCCATCGGCCCCGAGACCTTGTACCTGCAAAAGCCGTTCAAATCGGAATCGCTTTTCAAGCTGGTCCGGACGGCCTTCGTCCATTCGGGCAGCGAGATCCAACATGCCCGGTGAACCAATCCTCATCGTGGATGACAAACCCGAAAACCTGAAGCTGGCCCGGGTGCTATTGCGGATATCGGGCTATGAAGTGGCCACGCCAAAAAACTTACGTACTCGTCTCCATACTCCTTGAAAAAACGTGTTTTGGGCCTGATCCGCTTTTATTTAATCTGCGAGCCGCAATTGTCCCAAGGGGTTAAGCTAAACTTGCTCTATTCGGGAGGGCCCGGTTGTCTTGGACTATCCACAAAACACCTAAGGCCGCTTTCTCCTGGCGCGGATTCCGGGATTTCGCCAAATTAGCGGAACGAGTACAATCAGTCCAACCTGCCTTGGTGAAAGACGGAAGTAGGATGTCCATATCACGCAATGTTTTCAGGTTCACGCTCCTGCTGTTCTTGCTGGCCGCCATGGCCATTTATGGACAAGCGGGCAGTCCATTGACTGGAAAAACCATCCATGTCTATAATCCGGTTCCTGGAGATTCGGTTTTCATCGATTTGAGCGGTACCGGTTACCGCATGAAAGCCGAGCCGGGCAACTGGGTGAGTTTGGCCATAACCTCGGCCATCGTGCCCGGCGATTGGCTCAAGGATTTCAATGTGCGCAGCAATTATGGACAAGGCAGTTGGAGCTTGGGACGCACGGGATTAGACGGGACGGGGTCCTATACCTCCGAGGATTTCAAAGGCGGGACGGAATTGTGGATTATCCTCGATCCCTCCCTGCCCCGAACGGCTGCTCCGGCCCTGTTGACCGCTCCTCCCAAAATCGTGAACGTGCTTAATCCGTGGCCCACCACGGCGCCGACCTTGGTCTTCGCAGGGGGCAAAAAGAACATGCTTACCATCGATTCCATTTGCGGCTGGTTCACTGCGTTTTTGATCCAGCCTGAAGAAAGCCGGTTTTATTTCGCCGAAATTTCCGGAGCGGAAACCTTCGGCAGCGGCGGATACAGCTCTACCGATCCCTACAATCTGGACGCGGAGTTTTCGGCCAAGGGCAATGCCTTGTGGCTCGATAAGGATGCCAATGCGTGGTCCAAGGATTGGCCGGGAAAACTCGGGCTATGCGAATACCAGATGGCTGCCACCGTGCGCGATTTCAGCCTGAACAACCTGGATTTCGATTTTTCCTCTCCCCTCGGAAATGCCCTGATCAAGGGCGCCGTGGAGAAAAACCTGCGTACCACCGATCGGCGTCCGGTTCGTTCCGCGGTTCCGGGAATGGCCGGCGGCACCAATATCTTCAATGATTTCGAATCCTGGTGGAAAACCGATGAAACGAATTCCGACCCGGCCAAGCGCAGTTATGAAACCTGTGTCGATATTCCCATGGGAAAAACCGGGGATGGCCTGTGGGAGTTCGACTCCTATCGGACCCCGAGCCGGGGCTTTTGGCCGATCGATGATTTCAACAAGCACAATGAGAATTCCAAAGCCTCCTGTTACGTGGATCCGCTGGGCCAATACAAAACCGATCAACCTCCGCACAATATGAATTTCTGCATGGAGTCCCATGCCAAGTTCATCTATACCAAGGGTCAGACCTTTTCCTTCCGTGGCGATGACGACGTCTGGGTCTTTATCAATGACAAGCTGGTGATCGATTTGGGCGGAATCCACGAAGCGAAGGCGGACAGCGTCAGGCTCGATACCTTGGGTTTGACTGAAAACAAGGAATACACCTGGGATTTCTTCTACTGCGAACGGCAACCCTGCGGCTCTTCGTTGCGCATCAAGACCTCCATTTTCTTCAAGCAGCAGCGCGCCCTCGATCACGTGGAGACCCGGAATCCAGACGGCACCACCGGCTACCGCATCATCAAGCGGGTAGGCGGATCGGGCTCCTGCGGCAGCTCCGCCGATTCACTCAAGGAAGTGGATCCCGGTAAACTGATCTTCACCCTTTTCACCGCCGGTGGCGTCAAAATCCAGGATCTCGGCGAAGGCGTAAACCTGGGCGGGATCACCATTCAATCGCCGAAAGTGACCACGGATACGTCCAAGATCACGGCCTTGCCTGCCGGCACCTATCGAATCGTCTATTACGAGGAAGCCAACTCCAAGCTTCAAGATGAAGTGCGCTTCACCATTCCGGCGCGCAACCAAGTCCAATTCGAGCCGCCCTATATCATTGAAGCACCTGCAGGGTCCTTGGTGCCTGTTGTCGCCGCCAACCGCTATTTAGACAACCCTCCCACCGGATCAGCGAAATACACGGTGGATATTCCCGCCTCCTTGGAAGTGTTTGCCGATAAGGCGAAGACTCAGCCTTTGAAAGGCAAGGTGGATTTGTCCACCGATGCCAATGGCCTGGATACCCTGTGGGTGACGGGAGGAAACGGGGCCATCACCGATGTGACCGGAACCCTGTCCGTCGTCATCCCCATTTCCGCCAAATCGGTGAAGTTGACCTTCACTTTGCCGGCCTTGGAATTGCCCACAGCCACTTCCGCAACCGCCTATGATGACGATGCGGACGGAATGATCGATCGGGTCGGGGCGGTTTACGATCGGGACATCTCGGCCTTGCCGCCCAAGGCAGTGACGTTTCGCTGGCCCGCAACCGCCGATCCCGTGGGGGTTCCCAACGAAAAGCTGGCCCCCGGCGCCGTGGGCAGCACCTTCACCTATACCGGCAAGATATCCGCGCAACTTGCGACATCGGGTACGGGTGTCTACGCCTCCACCTACGCGGGTCGCGGTAAGGACTCGACCCAGACCCTTCCGCTGAAAGATGGAATCGCACCCGTGCTGCTCTCTTCCGAAATGGCGCAGGGTCAGGCATTCGATACCCTTCACCTGCGACTCAGCGAATCCGTGGCGCCCAATGCCCTTGGGGAGAAGGATTTATTCGTGTACCACCTCTCCCAAAACGGCGTCGACGTCCAATTCGAGCCGGTCGCTGCCGTGTGGAATGCGTCCCGCGACCAGGTCAGCCTGGTCTTTCCCTCCAGTGCCGAGGAGGCTCCCCGACCCGGTAATTCGATCCGGATGATGAATGGAACGGGCCGACTTACCGACGCGGCAGGAAATTCGCCCGGCCCCAACTCCCGTTTTCGCCTCATCACCGGCGTCAAGCGCGTCGAAATCAAGACTGTGACCTTGAAGAAAGCGGACCCGGATTTAATCGTGGCCAACACCGAGGTCTTCACAGTGACCCATGTACTTGCGAATGTCCAAGTCGAAGAGGTTGTCCAGCGCACCGGTCGATTGGGGCATTTGATCAAGGTTGATTTGGGCGATTATGCCCAGGCAGACGACTTCACTTCCGTGGATCCCGCTAAGGTGACCATGGAATATCAGGTCAACTACTTCACCAATTTCGGAACCCCGGTCGCATCGCAAAAGAGGGTGATTTCCTGCCAAGACGATTTGTATGGCGGCGATTGCCGCGTCAATCGCGGCTATCTGTTCGTCGGTTGGAATTTCACCACCTTGCAAAAGCAAAGGGTGGCTACGGGCGCCTATATCGTCCGCTTGCAATACAAGATCCGGGTCGGAGCGACGACGCCGGCATCCGGGACGCTGGACCAAATCTGGGGTGTGATTAGGGAGAAATAGCGGGTACCCGGATCCACCTTCCGTTGACTTCGAATACTTCCTCCCCGGAAATCAAACCCGATAAGGGCCGCGACCTATGTGTGGGAGAGCTACGCACGCGTTGATTCAACCCTGACGTGGGCGTCTCGCGCCTTTGCTTCATGAACCACTTTTGGATCAGGGTGTCGCCATAATACGCATCCCAGCCATCATGCGCACGATTGGGATCGAGCGAATAAAAATGGATCCTGCCGGCATCGATAAGCGAGTCGATTTTGTTGGAGGCCATTTTGGCTGGGCAAGAGTTCCCCTGGCAATGGGTGTAGACCACCCCCTTTTCGCCATCCGACTTATCCAGGTTCTCCATGAAGAGGTTGGCGCTTAGGGGAGCGACCACGGCATCAAGCTTGCCGTTATAGCTCCAAACCGGGGTCCGTGCGAGCAGGCTCGCTTTACTCGTATCCACGCCGCCGCTTTGCGGAAAAGCGGCGGCGAATTTATCTGGATAACGGGTTATCAAATCCCACGTGGCCCAGCCTCCGATGGAAAGTCCGGTGACATAGAGGCGGTTGGTGTCTATCGAAAACTCGCGCGTCAAGGAATCGAGGATTTGCATGGCAGTGGCGAGCCGTGTTGAAATCGGGCCCTGCCTGTATTTGACGTTGCTATTGCTCACCGTCCAAGGCGTATCGATCCAGGTACCGCTCGGATTGTGTGGCGCCAGGACAAAACAGGGATACTTGCTTTGGAATGCGGTCGCTACCCAAGCCGATGCCATTCCGTTCTTATCAATATAAAGCGTGCTGGTGGAATCACCGTTTTCGCCGACACCGTGGAATGCCATGATCAAAGGGTATTTGGCATCCTTTGAATAGCCATTCGGCTTATAGAGATGATAATACAAGGTCATGCCGCTGCCTTGATGCTTTCGCAGTTGCATGACATTCGACGGAGTCTGGGCGAACAGGGAGGACGAAATAGCCGTGAAAACGAGGATTGCTATCACTGATAGGCGGTTGAAGTTTCGCATTATTCCCATTTACTTCCGTTCAGGAGGTTGGTGAAAGCGAAAAATACATTAGTGGCTCCCGGGCAGGAAGCATTTGGCCGCCCGAAGGCCAGATCGACCGGATTAGGGGATCCAGGGATTGGGTTGGGAGGGGAAAGTATAAAGAGACGCCCGGTTTTCCGCGAGGTGAACCGGGATTTTTAGTGTTTTCCCGCCAAGATGTAACGTGTGTGTTACCTTGGGCCCTGCAGGGGAACAGCTTAAATGCCGGCACAAAAAATTTCACCAACCCAAGATGGAATCCTTTTGACTATTCGGATTCCACTCAGACGATCGCTTTTGGAGACTGACGAGTCCGTATTGGAAGGCTTGGAGGATGCTGGCGCGCATTACCCTTGAAAAGTCGATTGATAGTTCGCCAGATACCTACTTAAATTGACCACGTAACCAGCGTTTCGCCTTTCCGCCAAAAAACCAGGAGTTTCTTCCATGCCCTTTCGCATCCTCATGAATTTCCTTCCTCTCCTTCTCTTGACCGGAGCGGCCGTCTCTCCCATGGCCCAAGTCAACGTCAAGATCAACTTCGAGCCGACTTCATACACGACTCCCGCCGGATACATCAAGGACGCCGGTGCGCCTTACAGCACCGCGACCAATCGCGGTTGGGTGACCCAGGCCAGCCTTACCGCCTCGACCCATGCGCCTCTGGACCTGCAGGCTAATACCCGCGATCGCGCGCGCGCCGGCATCGATGCGCGGCTCAACACCCTCATCCACTTGCAATACACCGGTACCAGCGGCAACAACACCCAGGGCGCCTACGAGTACGCCGTGCCCAACGGCACCTACAAGGTGGTCGTGAGCGTGGGCGACCAGGTGTACGACAGCCACCACTACATCAACGTGGAAGGGACCTCCGTCATCAGCAACTTCGTCGGCGCCTCGGCGGCCGAGTTCAAGCGGGACAGTACGGTGGTCCAGGTCACCGACGGGCGCATCACCGTGGACGCCATCGGCGGGCAGAACACCAAGCTCAACTACATCCACATCGTCGACGCCGGCGCTCCGCCCGATCCCGTTCCGGTGGACCTCAAGATCAACTTCGGCGATGCCGCCACCGTTCCGCCCACCGGTTACTTGAAGGACTACGGCCAGGCCTACAGCCTCCGGACCAGCGCCAATCAGGGAACCGGCTTGAGCTTCGGCTGGGTCAATCCCGGCACCGCCACTCCCGTAGACCAGACCGCAAACGGGCGCAATCGCGGCGCTCCCGCGGACCTGCGCCTCGCCACCATCATGCATATGCAGAAGGCCGTCCCGGGCGCTTGGGAAATCGCCCTTCCCAACGGTTTCTACACCGTGACCGTCAGCGTGGGGGATCAACCCGCCATCGACAGCCGGCACCGCATCGAGGCGGAGGGGCAGGCCGTCATCGCCGACTTCGTGCCCACCGCCGCCAATCAATTTTTCACGGCCGGCAAGGTGGTCCAGGTCTCAGACGGCCGCCTTACCCTGAACGCCGCCTCGGGAAGCAATACCAAGATCAACTACGTGACCGTCAAGAGCGGCCCCTCCGCCTCCGGGCGGCCTTCCATCGGCCTCGTGACCCCGGCTTCCGGCGGGCTCTCCGTGTCGCGCGACGCGCCCATCTCCGCCGAGGTGAATCTGATCGCAGGTTCCATCAATCCCGCCACCGTCACCTCCGCGAACGCCCGGATCCTCCGCAGCAATGACAATGTCCTTATCCCCTCCACGGTCAATACCAGCGGGGGCGGGGACGTGGTGGTCATCCAGCCCAGCGCTCCCCTGGCGGCCGGCACCGGCTACCGTTACGAATTCTCGGACGGCATCCAGGACGTGGACGGCAAGTCCTTCCTGCCCGCCACAGGCTACTTCACCACGGGCAACGGAATGTCCACGCCCACCAGCCAGATCTTCGATCCCGTTTCCTTGGGCGCCGGGGCCTCGGGGTTTGCCTTCACCAGCTTGGCCATGGGGCCGGACGGCAAATTGTACGCGGCTACCCTCACCGGGGAAATCCTGCGGTTTGCGGTCAACACGGACGGGACCTTGGGCGCGCGCCAAATCATCACCTCGGTGATCGCCCAAAACGGGGGAGTTCCGCAAGCCATTATCGGAATGCTCTTCGATCCCGCGGCCACCTCTTCCAACCCCATCCTGTGGATCACGGCGAATGATCGGGCCCTTTCCGGCGCCCAGGATTGGACCGGAAAGATCGTGCGGCTCTCCGGCGCCAATCTGGAGACCGTGGCCAACTACGTTGTGGGGCTTTCGCGCTCCCACCTCGACCATATGAGCAACAGCCTCGCCTGGGGCCCGGATGGCGCCATGTACCTCTCCCAAGGCAGCCGCTCGGCCAACGGCGCGTTCGACAATGCCTGGCAGGGGAACGAACACATCTTGAACGCCGCCGTCCTGCGCATCCAGGTCAATGCCATCACCTCCCCTCCCCTCAACGTCAAGACCGAGGAGGGCGGAAGCTACAACCCTTACGCTTCCGGAGCTCCGCTTACCCTGTACGGCACAGGCGTCCGCAACGCCTATGACCTGGTCTGGCACAGCAACGGCAGCCTGTACGCCTCCGGGAACGGGTCCGCCGCGGGCGGCAATACCCCCGCGACGCCCACTCCCCTTCCCGCCTCCTGCCAGGACCGCTTCGACAAGGCCGTCTCCGGACCGTATACAGGCCCCTCGGTGCCGGCCATCAACAACAACTCCACCGCCCAGGTCGATATGCTATACCGCGTGGAGGCGGGCAAGTACTATGGGCACCCCAATCCCACCCGCTGCGAATGGGTCCTGAACGGCGGCAATCCCACCTCCGGCGTCGACCTGTTGGAGGAACCCCAGTATCCGGTCGGCACCCTGCCGGACCGGAACTGGCAGGCCCCGGCCTTCGACTACGGCGAGCACTACTCACCTAACGGCCTCATCGAATACAAGAACACACGTTTCTCCGGGGCACTTAAAGGCAGGATGATGGTGGTCCGCTACAGCGGCGGTAAGGACATCCTGGTGCTGACGGTGGACCCCGTCACCAAGGCCGTCTCGGGAAGCCAGATCCTGAACACCAACGGGATCAAGTTCGGGGATCCCCTGGACCTGGTGGAGAACACCGCCAACGGGTACCTGTACGTCGCGGAATACGCCGCCAAAAAAATCACCTTGTTGCGGCCCCGGTAAACGGCGCGCGACTCGATGGGCAGCCGGACCCCCGGGGCGGCTGCCCTAAGAAGTGGTCTCCTCAAAGCGGAGATATCGGCTTCCTTGATGCGTTAGGCGGAGGATTAGACGCAAGCCATGATGGCCGGCCAATCCTCGTGTGGACCATCTTTGGATTTCGTATCGAACCCTGGATATTAATAGCCTCCGGGGTACCCCGGAGGCTATTAATTTAGATGCTTGGCCGAAGTCCGGGCCATCCGGATTAAGGGAGACGGGACATCGCGAGGCCGTGGGTCAGGACCTGCCCCTCTGTTCCCGCAATCGTTAGCCGCGGCAATGGTCGCTCGGCTTGCATTCGCGGCTAGCGGAGCAGGACCACACTTGGTTCCAGGTTCTGCCTTGGCGGGCCGCTGAAATGAAAATGAAGCGGCCAGCTTGGGGAAGGATTGCCCGGCAGCGATTCCTGGCGGTCGAGATTCCATCATTTTGGGGTATGTTGGTCCGCTTGGGGACGGAGAACCCCACTTGGATCGTCGTGGTGCGGAAAGCGGCTGCATTGGCCAGCTGGTTAGTGTCTGCGTCATTGGCAGGAGCCGACGGCCCGTCGATGCATCCGGTGAGCATAAAAGCGGCGGCGAGCACGCCCATCGATAAAGTGAGGATATTCTTACGCATGATGATCTTTCCTTCCCGATTCGGGAATAGTTTGGTTTAAAAGCCCTGGTCATTCAGGGATGCCGCCCGAACGAGACTCCGCCTTTTGGCGGAAGAGATCCTCGATTTGCAACACCGAATTAGTCCCCGTTGTCTCCGGTTCTGTTCCGTGATAATCGGGAGGGCCGTGGACTTGCCCCAAATGGGCTGGAGTAAGTTGCGGTTTTAGATCCGCCTTCCGGATGGGTTAACCGCTTAGCGAATCATTTCGGATGCGAATGAAAGGGAAGCGGGAATGGCTTCCTTGAGCTTCTTCCCGAACCGGTAAACACCTTGGGCCAAAACGAGCCCAGTACGCTAAATTAGGCCGCGATGCTTAGGAAATCGTTCAAAAGTGATTTGTCGGAACAGGCTCGGGTAAAAAGGGTATCGCTGCGCGGCATGGGCCTGTTGCTGGCCATGCTAAGCCTTGGCGCGCCCGCCTGGGCCACGACCTACTACCTCGACGCCGCTTCCGGTGATGATGGGCGCGCCGGCACCTCGGAAGCCCTGGCTTGGAAAACCCTGGCCAAGGTCAATGCCGCCGTCTGCCAACCGGGAGACAGCATTTTGCTGAAGTCAGGCGGATCCTGGGCGGGCCAGTTGAGCCCCAAGGGTTCGGGGGCCGATGGCCGTCCCATAGTGGTGGGCCGGTACGGCAGCGGGTCGAAACCGCGCATCGCCGCGAATGGTACAGCCCCGAGCGCGGTCTATTTGCTGAACCAGGCCTATTGGGAAATACGAGATCTGGAAGTCACAAATACCGGCGCGTCGCCGGCAGACAGGCGCGGCATTTGGATAGCCGGGCGCGACTTCGGGGTTATCCGCCAAATCCACATCCTCAATTGCGACGTGCACGATGTCAACGGCGATGTGAAGTGGGTTGGCGGCGACGTGGCCGACAATCTGGCGAACGTGACCTTCGAAACCGGATGGGATGCCTCGAAGCGGTCGGGCGGCATCGTCTTCGAAACCTTGCAGCCGGGGGCGAACCCTGTGAAGACGCGTTTCGAGGACATCCTCGTGGAAGGATGCAGCATACGCGACTGCTCTTTCGGGGGAATCATCACCAAGCAGTGGGACGGCGCCGTTCATTGGGGCATCCGTAATTCGGCCTCGGATACCGTCTGGCTGCCGCATACCAAAGTGGTATTCCGGAATAATTTCCTGAGCCAGCTGAATACCGCCTTGGGATGCAATACGATTTACCTGACCGATGTCCGCAATGGCTTGATCGAGGGCAATGCCTGCGCGGGGGCGGGCACCAGCGCCATCGAGGTCAATATGGCCGATAGCGTCGTCGTCCAGAACAATGAAACCTATGGAACGGTACGCAAGGCCAATGGCGCCGATTTCAACGGCATCGACCCGGATAGGGGAACCACCCGCATCACCATCCAATACAATTACATGCATGACAACGGCGATGGTTTGCTGCTATGCCAGTTTCCCTTCGGCGATTGCGTAGTCCGATACAATATCCTGCAGAACAATTCGCGCTACCAAATGTATCTGCACTCCGACACCAAGGGGGTAGCGAGCGTCTACGACAACAATGCCTACTTCGGATCTTCTGTCACGGTGCCGGCCGGCGACGCCCGCGCCGTCCGTGCCGATCCGAAATTCGCGGATCCGGGACGCGGAGCCAATGGCAATGCCAACGGCCCGGCTTTGGCATCGCTTGTGGGTTACCGTCTGCAAACCGGTTCGCCATGCATCAACAAGGGATTGAGGATCGATGGAAACGGAGGCCGTGATTTCTGGTCCGGCGCTTTGTACTCCGGAAATCCCGACGTCGGGGCACATGAATTCGGCGCAACGGTGGGTTTGGAAGGCCCGGTCATTCGCGAGATCTCGGCGCGCAGAACCAAGCCTGGACAGGGAAAGAAAGGTCGCGGTCATTTTCGCGCCAACGGGAGCCTGATTTCCGGGAAAAGAAATGGGGTGATTATCGATGCGGCAACGATTTCGATTCCCTAGTCTGACCTGGCCGACATCAGACGTTGGGCTTTCCTGCCCACACCGTTGCGCATCAGGATCTTCTGTACCGTGGTACCGCTGATGCTTTCCCCATGCAGGCCCAGATAAAGGGAAATGCGATCGCATCCCCATTCGGGGAATTCGCGGGCCAGTTCCAGCACGCGCTTCAGCACGCTCTCGTCCGAGGCATGGGGGTGACGCCGGCGTTTCCCTCCCCCAGCGGCCACAAATCCATCAAGGCCGGCTTTCGTTTTCATCCATTTGTAGAATAGGCTGCGGCTCACGCCCATGCTCCGGCAGGCGGCATGTACGTTTCCCAACGATTGCGCCAGCGCCTCCAACTCGGACATTTTCTCGGCATCCATTTTCATCTCCGCTTCCCGTTTCCGTTCCCCGTGGATAGGTGTTGCGGGCAGGCGCCGATTCCACCCTTGCCGGAAAACCCGACCCTGTATAAGTTTAGTATTAGAATGAGATTCAGTCTCATTCTTTTATCCAGCTTATCAAAAGCAACCGGGATTGAGGGATACCCTAGTGCAACAGGGGAAACCGGGCCGCGGTTTTCGATGGGAAGCTGTTCCGGATCCGCGACCGCTTCGTTTATATGACGGAGGAATAGGCCAAGCCCCAAACGGAGCGGCCCGTGAATCAGCTAAACTTCCGGCGTGCGCAGCATTTTCTCCACTTCGCTCAGATGCACTTCCTCCGCATAGATCATCTCGCGGGCGTACTCCTCCAATGCCACGTGCTTGTCCTTCACGAGGTCCAGCAATCTCCCGTATTGATCCCTGCCTGTCTTTTCCACTTCCAGGGACTCTTTCAGGATTTGCCCGATATTGTGCTTATGGGTTTCCAATAGCGGCCCCACCGATAAGGAGGGATGCTCGCCCAAGGTCGTGATCCATTCTCCGGCCTGATGCGCATGGGCCAACGATTCCGTGGCCTGGGAGCGCAACCAGGAGACGATGGGAATGCGGTTGTAGCCGAACACCATCAGGGAATAATGCGTGTAACGCACCACTCCGGCCAGTTCCTCTTCGAGGATTTTGTTCAGAACGGCGATGATGGCGGGCTTATCCAGGTTTTTGAGTTCCATATCAGGCTCCATTCCCAGGAAGTTGCCCGAAGCCGCAAAAGCGACCGGGTATGTGTTCCTTTTATCCAATAAGCAGAAAATCGACCGCGACGCCAACCTCTTCCGCTGAAGTGGAATTTCAAAGTGGCCCAGGCTCCAATTCGCGGTTAAATCGGGTACAAAAAAGAAGCGCCTCGGCGTATGCTCGGAAAGGCGTCGACGATCGTTCCCTATAGCGAATTCATCCGAAACCAAACCTTAGTAATCGCCGGGAAAGACCTATTTTAGAGGGATACGGGAGCGCAAGAAATCTCGCGGCCTATCTCGTGAAGGATCCATCGCCCGTGAACCGAATACTATCGCTATTCAAAAAGGCCATCCTCGCGTTCGGCAACCAGGGGATCAAGCCGGGCATGGATCCGTTTCTGGAACCCTATGTTCGGATCACCAACTACGCCGCCATCGGGCATATCCTCACCACCTTTCCTTACTACTTCATATTCCTGAAATGCGGCTATCCGAATCTGGCGCGCTACCTGGTGCTGCCGCTTACCTTCTCCTACTTCGTATCCGTTTTCCTCAACCGCCAGGGGCATTACCGGCTTTCCCGCCTCCTGATGATCAGCGCCATCAACCTGTGCATTTTCATCGTGGCGGGACTCCTGGGGGAATCGAGCAAGGTGGAGAATTTCTATTACTTCACCCTCTTCTGGCCCTTCCTCTATTTCCACCTTTCCGAAACCAAGAACCTGCTGATCTCCATTTTGCAGCCGTTGATGTATTGGCCGCTCCTGCAATTCTGGGGTTATAACCATTTGGGCCCGGCGATCGTGGGCCCGGAAACCGTACGCATTATTTCCTATTTCGTGACGCCTACCAACGGCATCGTCCTTTTCGCCGGCACCTTTTTCATCTATTGGACCAACCAGAAAATCTCCCGCACCTTGGTGGAGGCCAAGGAGGCCGCCGAGAACGCCAATCGCGCCAAGAGCCAGTTCCTGGCGAACATGAGCCATGAGATCCGGACGCCCATGAACGGGATCATCAGCATGTCGCAATTGCTCGCCAACACGCCCCTGACCCCGAAACAAAGCGGTTACCTGCAAATCGTGGAGGATTCAGGGAAGAACCTGCTCACCATCATCAACCAGATACTGGATTTTTCCGCCGTGGAGCAGGGGAAGCGGAAGCTGAACCCCGAGCCGTTCTCGCCCCGTGACCTGATCACGGAGGTCTCCGCTCCTTTCGCCCATCTCGCCCAGGAAAAAGGCATCTCCTTCCACGTGGAAATGGATCCCCGCCTGGCCGCCATCCAGGTCGGAGACGTCGGCTGCTACCGGCAAATACTGATCAACCTGCTGGGCAATGCCGTAAAATTCACCGAGACGGGAGAGGTGGCGCTGCTTTCGAACCTCGAAGCGTCCCCGGACGGTTCCCTGATGATCCGGAACCTCATCGTGGATACCGGAGTGGGCATTGACCCGGCCTATTCCGAAAATCTTTTCGATTCGTTTTCCCAAGCGGACAATTCCAATACGCGCCGATTCGGCGGCACCGGCCTGGGCCTGGCCATCTCCAAGCAATTGGCTGACTTGCTGGGCGGATCGCTGGAATACGAAAGCGTTTCCGGTAAAGGCAGCCGTTTCTGGTTCACGGTGCCGATCCAATCCCCGTCCGAAAATGAAGCATCGGTACTTTCCCAAGGTATGACCCCGCAATCGATGCCGCCAAGTTTACAGGCGGAAGCCGGGGAAGTCCGGTCGGGGGCGGCGCGGATCCTGTCGGCGGAGGATAACCCCATGAACCAGATCGTGCTCAAGAAGATCATGGAGAAGCTGGGTTTACGGGTGGACTTGGCCGCCAATGGGCTGGAGGCCATCGCCTTATGGGAGCTCCACAAGTACGATGTGATCCTGATGGATTGCCAGATGCCGTTCCTCGACGGCTTCGAGGCTACGCGCGAAATCCGCAAGCGGGAGTCGGGATCCAAAGGACCTTATATCATCGCGGTAACGGCCGACGTTTTGCAGAGCACCCGGGAGAAATGCCTGGCCTCGGGCATGGATGAATACCTTACCAAACCGGTAAGGGTGGAGTCCGTCAAGCAAATGCTGCACAAAGCGCACTCGGCGGCATCCGAATCGTCCGCTTTCGGCCTGCCCCCCGTTTGACTTAGATCGCGATTTCCATGGATCGGGCTTTGCGCACCAAGCGCGCCTCGCAGAGCTTCACGAATTCCAGTTGGGTTTCGCTGGCTGAGGATTTGGAGCGATGGCGGAAATCCCGCGTCGCGATGATCACTTCCTCTTGGATGGTTTCCCGGGGCAGCACGCGTCCGAAATAACGGGCGAGCCCGTGCAAATTGGAAAAAACGAAAACCGTCGTCCTGCGCTCATTGTTCCCGCTTTCTTCCTGCATACTCCCCCGCTCCCCTCGCTGATACGCCGTCCGCTTCAGTCATCGATTCTGTAATCGTTTCAGTCTTTAGGATACCCTTTTAGGATCTCGAGCTTCAACGTTGCGTAGGCTTCCCGTAATTTGCGGTGTTGTGGAAAATATGGCCTCGCTTGGGTTACGACATGGCCTAGCATACTCTGAGGCGCTTGCAACCGTAACCAATTGGAAATACAATACACCCTGACCGATTGATGCCGCGCAAAGCGTTGGCGCAACCCGGTTTGAAAGGAATCGCATGGTCTCCTCCCCGGCCGATCGCCGCAATGAGCGTTATGGGTTCGAGTCCGTGGATTCGATGACCCACTTTTTTTCGAAATGGATCCCGGAAACGGAAATCCAGGATCTCGTCGACCGTTCGGTTTCGAGTTTCCAGCCCCGCAAGGATTCTTCGGAAGCGGAAACCCGTTTGCAGAAAATCCAGAAGGCGGAATTCGCCATCGTGCGGCGACTGGTGCAGCGCAACCCCTCCATCCCATAGCTCGAACTCCCCATCCCCCACCCGGGCCGGTTCCCGGCGCCACGCCCGCGACCGCGTTTACCTAGATTTAGCCGCACGACTTGCAAAGGAATGACATGATTCTCGATCAGATCAACGCCGACCTCATCGCCGCCATGAAGGACCGAGAGCCCGAGCGCAAAGAGGGAAACCAGCTCAAGGTGCTCACCTTGCGCACGCTCCTGGCGGAAGTGAAAAGCTTCCAGGTCAACAACAGGAAGCAACCGGAAGACATGGACCTGGTCGGCATGTTGGCCAAGGCCGTCAAGCAGTTCCGGGAAACCCTGGACAATGCCTTGGGAAAGAACGCCGCCGGCGTGATCCGCGAAGATGTCGCCGTCCTGGAACGGACCAAGATCGCCATCCTGGAGAAATACCTGCCCGCCCAGATGGACAAGGCCGCCATCGAAGATCTGGTCGACAAGGCCATCGCACAAGCGAACGCCACAGGCCCCAAGGACATGGGTGCCGTAATGGCCATCGTACGCCCCCAAACCCAGGGCAAAGCCGATGGAAAGCTGGTCAGCGAAGTAGTCAAGGCAAAGCTGGCCAATTGACCCTTGGCCCGGTAGGCTTTGAGCCCGCCGGGTCAAAAAACCCTCCCTTTCACCATTTTTGACGCCCTTAAACGGGATCCTCATTGTATACTATGGGCGCATGCCGCGTTTAATGCCCGAACTCCTATGTTACTGCTTCAGGGTGGACAAGCCCACCGTGGTATCCGCCATTGAGCACGGCTGTTCGAGCGTTGAGGACTTGAGTTCGCTTCTGCGCGTGGGGACCGGATGCGGCGGCTGCAGACCGGATCTGGAAGATCTGCTTCGCTTCTACGCGAATGAACCCGCTACCTGCTCTTTCTCCGAAATCCTGCCCAAAAAGGTCGGGTAAGCCCCTTTTTTTTAAGTTTGTCGGAGCGGGCCTCATCCAGGCCGATTTGGTAATTTACCCGCGAATAACATTCGAACCGGCCTGATTCCTGGCCGCCCGGAACGAAGGAGCGATCCTTGCCCATGAAAGCCATGATGCTGTTTTTTCTAGCCGCGTGCCTGTTGGCCGCGCGCGCGCCCGCGCAGGAAAC
>JBDSWM010000034.1:0-5759 GCA_039926685.1 Fibrobacteria bacterium
TGGCCAGCCAATCGGAAAGTACGGAGGAATTACCCATGAATGCGCGGCCTTTTTTTGTCCAGTTGCGCCGTTACCGTTTTACCTTGGTGCCGGCCGGAATTCTGCGAATGTCGGAGCAGGTTTCAGCTGTCAGCTGTCAGCTGTTAAAGGCAGCCGGAGGGCGAAGGGCCCCCCGGCCCCAGGCTTAACGGGGCTTGGTAGCCTTCTTTTCCCGCTTCTCCACCTTCTTTTCCTTGGCGGATTTGGCCGGAGCCTTTTTGGTTTCCTTCTTGCTGTTTCTTTCCTTGGTCATATTCACTCCTGGGATTTGGCCTATGCCTAGTTGGGCCACTCGGGTGGCTGCTGGAAAAGTAAACAATTCACCGGGATTTGCACGGGCGCGACGAGCGGGAACTGCCATCGCGCATAGTATCTTTATGCCTATGAAAACCGTCAAGCTGATCCTCACCGCCATTGGCCTGCTCGCCCTCGCCGGTCTCGCCTTCTACCTCTTCGGCAACTACAGCGACGGCTACAGGGCCGGAACCGTCATCAAGCTCAGCAAGCGCGGCCTGATGATGAAAACCTATGAAGGCCAGTTGAACCTGGGCATGGGCATACATGATCAGAACACTTCCGTGGCCGTTTCCAATGTGTGGGATTTTTCCGTCGCAGCCAAGGACACCTTGGCCTTGGCCCGGCTGGACACGGCCTTGATGAGCGGCAAACGCGCCAAGCTCCACTATCGGGAAAAATTCATCCAGGTCCCTTGGCGCGGCGACACCAAATACCAGGTGTACAAGGTAGACCTTACCGAATAAAGGGGATCAGAGGGAACGCCTCGGCTTCAGAAAAGCTTCTTGAGCGCGTCGCGGGCCGCGTTTTTGGCTTTCTTGAGGTCATCCTGCGGGATGGGGATGTTCTCGGTGCGGCTGGCCTTTACGCTGAAGGACAAGAGCGAGCCTTCCTCCTTTTCATTGTAGAGGGTGGGATTGCCGTAAATCACCGCGTCGATGCGCACCGGCACCGTTTCGCGGCCGAGCATCACCCGTGCCGCCGCGGGTCCCACCGCGGAGAAAACATCGCTGTATATGATCTCGGCCGGAATGGCAATGCCGGTCGTGTCCCTGGGCGGGAGTTCGATTTTCACCCCGTCCCCTTTCAGGAAGCGCTTGCCCTCGCTGAACAATTCATAGTCCACCGCCACGCCCTTCAAGCCGACCTCGTTGGGATTATAGGCGGAAAGGAATATCTCTATGCTGGCCCGCCGATCGTTCACCTCCTTGACCACGCATTTCTTGTAGGCGAAGAAGGGTCGCTTGAGTTTGCTGGAATGGAAAAGTTTGAAAAAGGTGCAGGCGGAGAGGAACAAAGGCAAAAGCAGGTAGGCGATAGCTCTGGTCTTCACGATTGGAAAAGATACTCTACCGTATGGACACTTCCTCGGCTACCTTGGGGAGCACGGTAATCTTGCGGATAACGGGAACCGCCGCGGCGGTGTTGGCGTCTCCGGGCTGTACGGCCACCACTTCCGTGACTCCCGGTGCCACGGCTTCCAGACGCTGGTCCACCACCCGCACCACCTTGGGGTCCAGGCTGACCAAAGCCACCGGCAAACCAATGCTGGATGCGGCTCCGGTTTCCAATGTAGACCCGGCCGGGAAGGGTTCCGGCTCTGGAAAGGCGACGCTTTGCCGGGCTTTGGCCACGGTCACGGCGCGGATTTGGGTCAGGGTATCCTGGCCGCTTCCCGCGGGCGGGAAGGCCCGGATGACGACGTTTCCCCGGCCCGATCCCACCACATGGATGCAGCCAGTGTTGAGCTGCAGCACGGCCGGGTTGCCGCTGGTTATCGAGACGCTGTCCCAGTGGTGCGCGGTGAAGCCGAGCACCGGATCGCGTCCGCCGAATAGGGCCGGGCCGATGGGATTCACGGAAAGCTTGCGATCCAGATAGGTCGGCCGTAATGCGATGGGGTTCTTGCCATTTCCCGGCGCTTGCATGAAACCGAGGTTCCCCCATACCAGGGCTTCGCCATCCGCGCGTATGGCCGCGGAATAGGTTTTACCGGCGGCCACGTCGGTCCACTTGTCATATCCCACCAAGACCGGCCCGGCGTGGTTTTCCAGGCTCCCGGTACCCAAGGCTCCGTCGCCCCCAGATCCCCAAGCCCATAATGTCCCGTCTTGGCGAACGGCGATCACATGCCGGCCTCCGGCCGAAACGGATTGCCAGCGCTCCGTTCCCACCTGCCCCATGGGTTCCCAATCGCTGTCGGCCCCGCGGCCCAATTCGCCTACGCTATTGTCGCCCCAGCACCATAACGTCCCATCCTTGCGGATGCCCACGCTGAAACGATCCCCGGCGGAAACGCTTTTCCATTCCGCATCCCCCACCGCGCATAAGGTCCTTGATGACACCGTTCCCGCGCAGCCCGTTTGGCCCATGCCGTTGTTTCCCATGGCCCATAGCGTTCCATCCGCGCGCAAGGCCAGGGCATGATCCGCACCCATGGCCACGCCGCTCCAAGCTCCCGGCGCCGCTTGGCGGGGCCGTCCTTTGCGTCCGCTCTTGAGGCCGGCCGTGGTCAACAGGGATTTCCAATCGCCCCAAACGTGCAAGCTGCTGTCCGCCCGGATGCCCAAGCTCACGGTTCCGCCGGCGGCCACGACCAACCAATGCGCGGAATCCATGGGCCTGGGTTCGGAAACGGAATCGCATAGCGGCAAACCCAACTGCGCCGAACCGTTCCTGCCGAAGGACCAAAGCGTTCCATCAGTGCGGATGGCCAATGAATATCGATCTCCGGCCGCGACCCGGCTCCAAGCCTCTTTGCCGATAGCGACCGGGATGGCCGTGGAAGATCCATCGATCCCGAGCTGGCCGGATTGAGCCGCTCCGGCTCCCCACAAGGTTCCGTCCGCGCGCACGAGGAGGATATGATCTTCGCCCGCGGTGATATGACCGGAATCGCCGGCCATGACTACGCCGGCGGTAATCCCGAATGCGCCTAAAATGCCGGAGATGGAATAGGATCGAAAGGCCATGGAAAATTCCTCGTCACGCCCTGGAGAAGGGCCTTGGACTGGGCTTATATTAGGGGAGGGCGCCAAAAATGGTCAAGAATGCGGGATGAAACCGTTGTCGGCGAGCCAGGGCGGGCTTAAATAAAGCTCAATAAACCCTTCATCCTAAATGTCATGCGCCTATTCCCGGCGATTCACACGGGCACCAAGGTCCCGGTCACGGTTTCATTCTCCGGCGAAGCCAGCCAGGCAATGGTCGCCGCGATTGCCTCGGGCCGGGTCCATAAGGAGAAATCCGCCTGCGGCATGGCCTTGCGATTGGCGGGAGTATCAATGGTTTCGGGAAGCACCGCGTTTACCAGGATATTCTCGCTGCGGGTTTCCGCCGCCAGCGCTCGCGTCATGGCGGCCAAGGCCGCCTTGGCCGCGACATAGGCGATCTTACCGGCCGGATGCTCCACCGCGGCGCGGGACGCGACATTGATGATGCGCCCTCCTATTCCGGAAGACCGTATGCGACGCACGGCTTCGCGCGAAGCCAGAAATGCGGTGACGGTATTGACATTCCATTGCCCATTAAATGCCGCCAAAGAAGTATCCGTGGCGGCTGCCATGGCAAAGCCCCCCGCCACATGCACCGAAGCCCAGAGAGAAGGCAACGCCGCATAATAAGCGATCACGGCGGCTTCGTTACCCAGGTCCAACTCTTGACGACCGGGCGTATGGCAAATGGCGCCGCGGCTGCTCAAGACGGCGACTACCGCCGGTCCCAGACCGCCGCCCGCTCCGGTGATCATGATATGGCGTCCCGTTAAACTCGCTTCCATGTTTCCTCCTCGCTGATCGGTTCGCGGTTCATAACATACCCGCGTCCAGGGGATAAGGAAAGACCTGCTCTTTTGCGCATTAGGCACCGAATGGAGCCTGAAAAGTACCGCAGGTCCCTGGATCAGCACTCCCATGAAATGTATCTCATACCCAAATAGCACCGACCAAGGAGGACCCTATAAATCGCCATACGCTGCTCTCCGTTCTCTCCCTCTCTTCATTTTGCGCCTTCGTAGCATTGGGGATTTCCGCAAACGCGGCTACCGCGGCAACCGTGGCAGGCATGACAGCATCCACGCCCTCCTCCCCGACCAACGCGGCCGGCAAAGACTCCGTGACCGTCGGCCAACTCGCCCCGGATTCCGTGACTGTAGGCAAACCCGCCCCGGACTTCACCCTGCCAAGCCAGATAGGCGAAGCCGTCAGCCTCAAGGCTTTCCCCGGCAAATGGATCGTCCTGTATTTTTATCCCAAGGATTTCACCGGCGGCTGCACCTTGGAGGCGCATAACTTCCAGCGCGACAGCGCCGCCTACGCCAAAGCCGACGCGGTCATCCTGGGGGTCAGCCACGATACCCAATCCTCCCACAAGGAATTCTGTTCCAAGGAAAGGCTGACCTTCAAATTGCTGGCCGACACCGCGGGCATCGTGTCCGAGCGCTATGGATCCACTCTGAATATCGCGGGTAAAAAACTTTCCGCCCGGCACACCTTCCTCATCGCTCCGGATGGCAAGGTGGCCCGTATTTACCTGGACGTCAAACCCGCAAAGCATAGCGAAGAGGTGCTGGCTGCCCTGGCTGAGTTGGGTAAGAAGCAGTAACGGGACGCTGCCCGTCTGAAAAGATGGGCGTTGCCTATCGGGTAACCAAGGCGGGAAGTTTGGCATACAAGCCTACGACTTGGTTGTTTATCCCATTCAGCCGCCGGTAGCGGATATCGAATCCCGCGAAAAAGTTCACCCAGCCCGATCCCTGCACGCCCAGGCGGGCAGGCCCGCCAGCACGAGAATGTTCCAGCACGGCTCCGAGCGAGGCGCCGGCCAGCACGGATCCTAGCTGGGGTTCGGCATAGATGCGGGCTGCCTCCCTGTCGAATTCGAAACCGACCGCCAAGCCATAACCAGGTACCTTGGGCCAGATGGCGTCAAGGAAGTATTCGTCCGTATCCCTTTCAAAGTTCCAATAGGCCATCTCCAGGCCATAGCTGAACCGCTTGAATTCGTGGTCGCTGAAGTTCCAATGGAACATGGGGCCGAAGGTGAAATAGCCAAGCCGCGACGCTGCTTGGGATGCCGATGTTAAAAGCAGCGCCATCGCCGCCACGATCCTGAATAAGTTACGCCTTTTCTCCAAAGAGTCCGCTCCCTCCGCTATCGCTTGATGATTGCAATTTAATTTCATTCAGAAATTGTAGGAATAAGTCACTCCCGGCTTATTGGGATCCGCGGTGACCCCCAGCTGGTGATTGGATGCCACCGGGCCCTTCGTACCCGGCATGGTAAAGGCCGTGTAAACAATATAGGACAGGGCGAGTATTTCAGCGCTGGCGGCGAATACATAATGCGGCTCCGTCGACCCGCCGCCCACGATGGTGAGGGCGCAGAATGCGGCTGAGCCGGTATTCACCCAGCGGCCGGCATTGACGGGCATGACGCGGGACAGAAAAATCATGCTGATCGGGATCTCATAAATAATGGCACCGCCCAGCATATAGTACTTGACGTTCTTTTCCCCACCCGCGAAATCGATCACTTCCTCCCGCTTACCGGGGATATAGGAGGATAGCACATCGGCTCCGATCATATTGAGCGAAACGACGGTCCATAGCGTGGACAGCCTGGTCCGCATCTCTTTGTCTTTTTCCCGTGCGAGTTGATCCCTGAATATCCGGTTCTCCGCGTCCGGGACCAATCCCGGCTGTACC
>JBDSWM010000035.1:0-22859 GCA_039926685.1 Fibrobacteria bacterium
AGTGGCCCCGCCGCCGATACCGGCCCGAACGGGTCGGGGGCTGTCGCCAACCTTTTCGACGACAAGCGTTCCACCGCATGGGTAGCGGCTTCCGGACCGAAGGAAGATGCCGAAATCGAATTCGCCTTTCCCGCCAAGATGCTGCTCACTGGCCTGGTCGTGGAAGCGGGCTACCAGGATTCCCCGGGTTCGGCATCCGCCTATTCCTATCCGAAATCCGTGATCCTGGAAGCCGACGGCCGCAAACCCGTGCGCTTGGCGCTTAGCGAAACCGAAAGCCCACAATTCCTTGCCTTAAGCGGGATCCTGGTGGAAAAAGGCCGGCTCCGATTCGGATCCGGGGCATCAACCTGGGCGCCCGGTACCTTACCGGCCGGTACCTCACCGGCCGGGGCTTTGTCGGCAGCGACGCCTGTCGGCAAACCCGTAATAGTCCGGGAGGTCCGTTTTCTGGGCCTTCCCTATGAATAACCGTTCTCCGGCCCCTCTCATTCCCCGGGAAAACCATTGTGATGCCGGCAAGCGCGGCGAAGATGAAGCCTTGGTATTCCTCAGCGCCCGCGGTTTCCGCCTGCTGCATCGCAATTACCGGCACGGCCGCGGTGAAATCGACCTGATCATGGAGGATCCCGCGCGGGTGCTGGTCTTCATCGAGGTAAAAGCCAATCGTACGCAGGGCTCGGGTCGGCCGCTGGAACGCATCGACGGCCGGAAAATCGCCCGCTTGCAGCGTTTGGCGCAAAGGTATTGCTGGGAACATGGCCAGGCCGATCGCGATATGCGCTTCGACGTGGTGGGCGTGGAACTACCGCCGGCTCCGGCCCATATCGAGCATATCGCCAATGCCTTCCTTCCCGATGGCGCGAACTATTACCCGTCCCGCTAATTTCCTATCTTTACCCCTCCCTGAAAAGACTGAACGCCTCCATGCGCTTGCAATTGCATCCCAAAAATCCCGAAGTCCGCTTGATGAAAAAAGTGCTGGAAGCCTTCGCGGCCGGAGAAGTGGTCATTTATCCCACCGATTCGGGCTACTCGATGGGTTGCGATGCCCTTTCCAAAAAAGGCGTGCATAAGCTTTATCACCTTAAACGGGCCATGAAAAAATACCTGATGGCCTTGATGGTGCGGGATTTCGGGGCGCTGACCGAATTCGCCAAGGTGGAAACCTCCGCCTTCCGCTACATGAAGGCCCTGGTGCCGGGCCCTTACACCTTCGTGCTGCCCGCCACCGTGCGTTCGCGCAAGCTGCTGGACGTGAACCGGCCGGAAGTGGGCGTGCGCATGCCCGACAGCCCCTTCACCAACACCCTGTTCCAGCTCAATCCCGAAGCTGTCATCCTCACCACGGCCGCGAAAATCCGGGAAGAAGACAACTTCATCGACCCGGCGGATATCGAAGCCGAATACGGCCACCTGGTGGATCTGATCGTGGACCTGGGTCCCCTACCGGTTACCCCCACCACCGTGATCTCCCTGATCGCCGAAGCTCCGGAAATCCTGCGCGAAGGCGCCGGACCCATACCGGGCCTCGGCACGCGATCGAAATCCCCCGGCCCTTCTCCGCGCTTTCCCGGGCGCTAGCCGCTAAGAGGCCTCAAGCAGGCCATGGCATGCCCAGGGGACGCGGCGCACGCCAGCCTCAGTCCGCCCCATCCGAGATTGTCAAGGTAGTGGTCAAGAAGTAAGGATATGCTCGACGACGGCGAAGGAATTGCGCGCCACCACCGGCAAGAAGCGGTTGAAATCGTGCACGGCATCGCCATCGGCGCGATCGGAAATGGTCCGGATCACCACGAAAGGGAGGCCGTTGACGGCGCAGACCTGGGCCATGGCCCCGCCTTCCATCTCTACCGCGTCACCGGCCATCTCGTCCAGCAAATAATGATGCTGGTTGATTTCGCCCCGGGTCATGAATTGATCCCCGGTAAGAATGCGCCCCGCATGGATTGCGTGCCCTTCGATGCGGGTGTCCAGGGCGGCCCGCACCAAACCGGCTTCGGCGGTGAATATTTTCAGATCGGTATAGAGCAGGTGGCCCCGCGCAAAGCCCAGGGCGCGGCCGTCGACGTCATGCTGCAGGCAATCGCGGCTGACTACCACGTCGCCGATGGCATATCCGGGATTCAAGGCCCCGGCCACGCCGGTGAAGAAGAGGGCTGAAGGGAGATAGGTGTCGATGAGATGCTGGCTGACCAGGGCGGAAAATACCTTGCCGATCCCGGATTTGACCAGGATGACCTCGCGCCCCAGCAGGCGCAAACGATGGAAAATGAACCCGCGCCACTCGATCCTTTCCAGGACCTCGGAATGCACCAGGAATTCCTCGATCTCCGCATCCATGGCGCCCAGGATCCCCACGCGGGAAAGCGTATCCGAGGGCGCGGGCGTTGCCGCGCTCACGGGATGCTCACATTCACCCGCAGCGTATCCGGTTCCATCTTCCGATCCTCCTTGGGCTTCAGGAAAATGCGCAGGCTATGCAGGCCGTCCAGGGATCCGACCAGGTCGAAGGCGTCGAAACTGAATGCGCCGTCGCCGCGCAAAGGCGCATTGGCGAAAAGCTCCGGGTAAATCATATTCCGGAAATATAGAGTGTCGCGTTCCATATCGGGAGCGAAACCGATGACTTTTCCGCTCACCATACCCTGCATGCGGCTGATCACGGAGGCCTCCATGGGGGCGGGAGGATTCGATGAATCCGGGAGGCCGGTGAAAGCGGACAGGGAGGTATCGCCCGCGAAATCCACGTCGAGCGCCCATTTCAAGACGCCGCGCCGATCGACGCGCAGCCTCACCGTATCCGGTACCACCCGATAAGCGGAGCTCTTGGCTTTCACATAGACTTTCAGCCGCACCACCTGCGAAGATCCGATCAAATCCGCCGCCCGGAAAGCGAATCTTCCGTCCCCTTGCGGCCCGCTTGCGGCGAAGGGGACCGCGATTTTCAGGGCCGGAGCTTCCGCATTCTCGAAATACACGAACCCGTCCAGAGCCTCGGCTATCCTCGGGGCCGCGGCCGCATCCGCCGACGGGGAAGGATGGTTCTGGACCGAACCGGCTATGGTCTCGGGGATGGCCAGCGCCAAAACGGTGTCGCTACGCAAGGAATCGATCCGTTTTTCCAATTCCAGGCTTAGCGACCAGGCGACCGGGACGGGTTCCGAAGCCGAGTCCAGTACGCGGAAATGGCCCATCATGTCATCCTCGAAATGCTCGGCGATATGGCAGTGGAACATCCAGGCGCCGGGATTATCGGCGTCGAGCAAAATGTCCACCGTATACCCCCTGCCAATCAAGTAAGTATCGCGCCAGGCCAGCCCTTCCAGGGGCGCCTTCCCGTTCTCCTTCACCACCAGAAAACGCTGGCCGTGGAAATGGATCGGATGGGGCATGGGGTGGAACATATGCATGGCATTCCCGTCGGTGCTGGTGGAATCGTTGCGGATGCGGATTAGCACCTTAGCCCCCTTCCGGAAGGCCCAGTCGATCCCATGGTTCTCCTTGCCCGTCTTCATGTCCCGGATGGTCCAATGCATATTGGCGTTGGTGGAAACCCGGTTCATGGCCAGCATGGAAGCGCCATTCACGCTGTCGCTCCATTCCACACCCAGCCTGTTGCCCGGGTCCGCATCGTGCTCCGCCGCCGAGGCCTTGGCCAGAGGGCCGGACATGTCCATGTAGCCGGTGAGCAGGATTTCCTCGTCCGGCAGCTTGTCGAAATATGGGCGGAACGGATCGATGGAAGCGGCGGCCTGCGGGCTGCGCGCCAGGCTGATACTCCCGCTCAAATCCGGTACGGCCGTATCCGCATCGTAGACGAAGCGCCCCAGCAGGCCCACTCCGCCGGGCGTCTGGTTCCAGAGATCCAGGGTATCGTAGTTGTCGAGGCCATCGTTGAAACAGATTTGGAAAATGGCGCGCTCGGAAGGCGCGATGAGGTAGGTTTCGCGAGCGGACGGGAATTCGAAACGGCCGTTGTCCGCGCCCACGATGTTCATGTCCACGTCCCGCGACCAGGCCAGATTGAACACGCGCGCATTGGCGGCGTTGACCGCATAGAAACGGATGACCTCGTTCCGCTTCACGTGCATGGTGAAGGCCGTATCCCCGTTTATGAGGAAAACATTCCCGAAACGGCCCATCATGGAATGATCGGGCAGGTCGGAAAAGAAAGGCTCCAGCCGGCCCTGGCGCATGGCCACATCGTCCAGGATCAGCACCTTTTCCCGCGCCACCGGTGGCCAATAGGAACTGTCCTTGGGAGCTATCAGATAGCCTCCGTACAAGCCCAATTCCTGCTGGTAATCCTCCCGGGAATGCGGATGGTACCAGAATATGCCCGCATCGGGGAAGCGTATCCGGTAAATGGATGTCTGCCCGCTATCGGTGGCGGGCAGATCGATTCCCGGCACGCCATCATATCGGGCTTCCATCCTTACGCCATGCGAGTGCAAGGTGGTGGGAACATTGGTTTCGTTTTTCAGTAGCACCACGATTTCCGAGCCCTGGACCGTTTTGATGACCGGGCCGGGAATGGATCCGTTATAGGCCAGCATCCGGACTTTGTGGCCGGAGATGATTTTAGCGACATAGGCGACCGTCAATCGGACCGTATCCCCGTCCCGCGCCTGGATCTCCTCTGTGGGCAGGGCGTCCGGAAGACCTTCCACGCCGGTTTCGAACGGGATTTTGGGCTCGTTTTCCTGCGCTTTCATGGGTCCCGACTTGTCTGTGCAAGACAGCATGGCACCGGCCGCGGCTGCAGCTCCCAACCAACCCAAAAAATCCTTTTTCCCGGCCGAATTTATCCGCATGATCTTGCCGCTCCGAGACTATCCTGCCTCTATAATAGCTTCGAGTTCCGCTAATTCGCCATGCATGTCGGTGGAGTTTACAGTACCCATATAGGATGGGAATGGCGCGGGAAGGGGTCGAGAGGATCCTCTTCCGCGGGATACGCCTGCGAGGAGCAGGCAAGCGGTTGTAAAGATGATGAAGGGGCGAAGATGAGCACATTCAATGCGCGGGCATTTTGCATGTTGAACCTGGCCATTGCCCTGAACATGGGTCTGAGCCGGGCCGATGATGAAACATTCCAATGCGGAACGCCGGACGGATTGACCGTTTCCGATCCGTTCGACGCTACCGACCCGCTCCCGAAAACGGCCGCCTTGCCCAAGGTCAGCAAAGTCTATACGGGAAAGCTCAAGGCACTGGTTATCCGCATCGGATTCTCCGATGCCGCCTATGTGGTGGATACAGCCACCATCAATAAGACCAACGCCTCCATCAACACCCTTTACCGCGCCATGTCCCGCAATACTTTCGAATGGGACTTCCGTACCTATGGAACCATTCTCACGGCCCCGGGCACGCGCGCGGAATACACGGCCAATTTTGCAGACCTGCAATCCTGGATCACGGCCCAATTGACCGCGGCCGGCCTCAAGCGCACCACCGACTACGATGTTTATGTCGCCAATTTCCCCCAGCTCAATCTCGCCTGGGCCGGGCTGTCCAACCTGCGCGATGCGGATTGGATCAACGGGAGCTACAGCTCCGGAGTCACCGGCCACGAGTTGGGGCATAGCCTGGGGCTGCCGCATGCGCATTCCATCGAGGCCGGCGCGGACATGTTCGGCACCCCCGGCTCCACGGAGCAGACCAATGAATACGGCAATCCCTACGACATCATGGGCCGTGGGGGTTCCACCGGGCACTTCAATGTGCTTTACAAATTGCGCGTGGGCTGGGAGGACACCACGGAGATCAAGGAGATCAAGTCTTCCGGCACCTATCGCATCTACGCGCAAGACAATGCCGTGCACAAAGATCGGCTGATCGGGATACGCGTGCCGTCCGGCAACGCGAATTACGGATATTGGTTCGAATACCGGACCCTGACCACCAGTGCGCGCAACGGCGCTTCTGTGATGTTCCAGGGCTTCCGTACCGCCACCAATCTGGACAGCTGGTTCCTGGACAGCACGCCCTCTTCGCGCTCCAGTTCGGACGAGGCGGACGGCGTGCTGACGGTGGGAAAGCAATTCCAGGATAAATACGGAACGACGATCTTCAAAACCCTGGCCATCAACAGCGGCATCTGGAACGAGGAAGGGTACGTGGATTTGCAAATCACCATGGAGGAAGCCGGAACCGGCGTGCTGGCGCGCGCGCGCGCCATCCCCTTGTTCCGGGAATCCGGCCTGAAACGTTTCGACCTTATCGGCCGCTTTTTGCCCGGAACGGCCGCCACGCAAACCTTGCTGCTGCAAACGGAAAACGGTTCGCCGCGCCTGGTCCTGCGCGGCGATTAGTCCTATCCGCTAAGCATTCATCTTCTTGTCGACCCACTCCACGAGGGATTTCACGGCGGCCATGGAAACGTCGAAGAGCTTCTTTTCGGTTTCGTCCAACTCCACTTCAAGCACCTTTTCGATGCCGCCCGCGCCCATGATCACGGGGACGCCTGCGTACAGGCCGGTGACGCCGTACTCGCCGTTCAATTTGGCAGCGCAGGACAAGACGTTTTTCTTGTCCTTCAAATAGGCTTCCGCCATGTGGATGGCCGACATCGCGGGGCTGTAAAATGCCGATCCGGTTTTGAGCAAGGCCACGACTTCGCCGCCGGCATTGGCGGTACGCTTGTAAATCTCGTTCAGCTTTTCCTTGGACAGCAACTGGGTGGCCGGGATGCCGCCCACGGTGCAATAGCGTATCAGCGGTACCATGGTGTCGCCATGGCCGCCCATCACCAGCGCGGTGACATCCTCGTTGGAAACGTTCAGGGCCTCGGCCACGAGCGCCGCGAAACGCGCGCTATCCAGCACGCCGGCCATGCCCGCCACGCGGTGGGCCGGAAAACCGGTCACCTTCTGCATGGCATAGACCATGGCGTCGAGGGGGTTCGTCACCACGATGATGAAAGCGTTGGGCGCGTTCTTCTTGATGGCTTCGCCTACGGTCTTGATGATGCCAAAATTCACGTCCAGGAGATCGTCCCGGCTCATGCCCGGCTTGCGCGGCAAGCCCGCCGTGACGATGACAACATCCGCGCCGGCCAGCGCGTCATAGGAGTTCGAGCCCGTGAGCGTGCTGGAGGTGCGGATCAGGGAACGGCCATGGGTGATGTCCAGGCTTTTGCCCTGGGGCACGCCTTCCATGATATCGATGGTGATGACGTCGCCCAATTGCTTTTGCGCGGCCAAGAGCGCCATGGTGCCGCCAATCTGCCCGGCGCCGACGAGAGCTATTTTTGATCTTGCCATTAGAATTCCTCTTCCTTGATCGCTATTGGTTTATCTGCCTGCGGCCTTCATGGCCTGCACCATCTTGGCGCCGATTTCCGCGGCCGTGGCCGCCACCGTGACGCCCGCTTCCTTAAGGGCCTTAATCTTGGCTTCCGCCGTGCCGGAAGTGCCGTCGATGATGGCTCCCGCATGGCCCATGCGCTTGCCCTTGGGGGCCGAAGCGCCCGCGATGAATCCGACCACGGGCTTCTTGACGTTATCCTTGATCCAAGCCGCCGCGATTTCCTCATCGCTGCCGCCGATTTCGCCAATCAGGATGATGCCCTCGGTTTCCGGATCCGCGTTCAGCATCTTCACCACGTCGATATGGCTGAGCCCGTGGATGGGATCACCGCCGATGCCCACCGCCGTGGTCTGGCCCAAACCGGCCACGGTGGTCTGATGCACGGCTTCATAGGTCAATGTGCCGGAGCGGGAGACGATGCCGATGCGGCCCTTGCTGTGGATGGGGCCGGGAGCGATGCCTATCTTGCACACGCCCGCCGTGGTCACGCCGGGGCAATTGGGTCCGATCAGGATGCATTGCTTGGACTTCAGGTAATTGTGCACCTTGAGAATGTCCATGACGGGAATGCCTTCGGTGATGGCCACTATCAGTTGCACTCCCGCATCCGCCGCCTCCAGGATGGCATCGGCCGCGTAAGCGGCGGGCACGAAAATCATGGTGGCGTTGGCGCCGGTGGCTTTCACCGATTCCGCCACGCTGTTGAAGACGGGGAAACCGTCTACCGTGGTGCCGCCTTTTTTGGGAGTGACCCCGCCCACCACGTTGGTGCCGTACTCGCGGCATTTCTGGGAATGGAACAAGCCGGCCTTGCCGGTGATGCCCTGGGTGATGAGTCTGGTGTCCTTGCCGATCAGAATGGCCATTTCAGTTCGCTCCTTTGCCGGCGAGGGCTTTCACATTGTGCGCGGCCTGCTTGGCCGCGTCTTCCAAATCCAGGGCGCTGACGAGGTTCAGGCCCGATTGCTCGATGACTTCTTTGCCTTCCTTCACATTGGTGCCTTCCAGGCGCACCACCAGGGGCACCTTCAATCCCGTGGTCTTGACGGCATTGACGATCCCGCGCGCGATGCGATCGCAGGGCATGATGCCCCCGAAGATGTTGACCAGGATGCCCTTCACGTTCTTGTCCGAGGTGATGATCTGGAAGGCCTTGGTGACGGCCTCTTCCGAAGCCGAACCGCCCACGTCCAGGAAGTTGGCCGGCGAAGCGCCGTAATGGGCGATGATATCCATGGTGGCCATGGCCAGTCCAGCGCCGTTCACCATGCAGCCGATGTCCCCGTCCAGCTTGATATAGCTGAGGCCGTATTTGCCGGCCTCGATTTCCGAAGGGTCCTTTTCCGCGTCCGGATCGCCGCCCGTATCCATTTGGCGGTATACGGCGTTGTCGTCGATGTTGAACTTGCAATCCAGCAAAGACAGCGTTCCTGCGCCGTTCACCACCAGGGGGTTGATCTCCAGCAGGCTGCAATCCTTGGCCTGGTAGATGCGGTACAGTTTTTCCAGCACGTCCGTGAAAGCCTTGGCCTGTTCGCCTTCCAGGCCCAGGAATTTGGCGCCTTCGGCCGCCATCCCCGGATCCACATTGCGGCCCCAGGAGGGGTATAATTTCAGGATGCGTTCCGGCGTCTTTTCGGCCACGTCCTCGATGTCCATTCCGCCTTCCGGGCTCAAGATGAACACGATATTGGCCTTGGCGCGATCCAAGGTCACGGCGACGTAGAGTTCGCGTTTAATGTCGCTCGCCTCTTCCAACAACACGGCTTCGATCTTGACGCCTTCCGGGCCGGTTTGCTTGGTAACCAGGGTCATGCCCAAGAGCTGCTTGGTGATGGCCAAAGCCTCGTCGGCGGTCTTAAACAGCTTGATGCCTCCAGCCTTACCTCGGCCTCCGGTATAGGCTTGCGCCTTGGCCACGCCGGCGTTCATCCCCAGTTTGGCCAGCCCTGCGGCCACGTCTTCGGCCTTGAAGACGACCTCGCCCTTGGGCACTGGCAAACCGGCCTGGCGTAGGATTGCCTTGGCTTGGTATTCATGCAACTTCATGGGTTTTCCTTGCTTGGTTTACAAGGGCTAAAAAATGCTCAATAATGGGCCGGGGATCAATCGTTTTAAGCCCGGAGGGCGGAAAAGAAGGGGAGTCGCGGCCCTACTTCAGCACGGGACAGCCGAATTGGGGCTTCAGGAAATGCTTTTCGGGCATACGGTTGAAAGGATCCTGCTTGGCCTGCACCATCAGCTTGAGATTGGTATTGCCGAGACTGGAGACCAAAGCGGTTTGCGCCTTGGAAAGCACGCCCATGATGGAGCAGCCCTGAAAGTCTCCGCAATGATCCGGATGCTCCAGGCAATTCATCAGGTTGATTTTCCCTTCCACGGCCTCGATGATGTCCAGGATTGAGATTTTTTCCGGCTGCCGGGCCAGCATGATGCCGCCTTTGACTCCGGGAACGGTACTCAAGAGCTTGGCCTTGGACAGCCGGGAAACGATGCTTTGCAAAAAGCGTTGGGAGAGATGGGATTGTTCCGAAATGACCTGCACGGGGACGGGAACCGGATGGCCCACCTCGCGGCCATCGGGTTGGAACCATTGCCGCGACAGGAACTGCATGGTCCTGAGCGCATAGTCGGTTTTCTTGGTGAATTTCATGTGCGCATCCTACTAGTAATATAGTCTAACCCACCTTTTCACGCCTTTCTATCGGAATGGAACCGTTCCCGGCAGTCTATCCCGAATTTTCCCTTTAGACCGGCTTTCCGACAAAATCGTATCCATTGCATCAAAAAGTTGAAATGTTGTCCTAAAAACGGTTAAACTGAACATGTATCTTTTGCCGATGGATGACGGATCGCCACTTCCGAAAAAATGATCAGGAGCACGGAATGTCCCATAAGATGATGCTAGGCACCCTAACCGCCCTTTGCGCGGCCCCGGCTCTTTTTGCCTTGGATGAGTACATGCCGATCCCAGCCCGCGTGATGCAAATCAATGTCGGTGTGGAGCGGACCTCGATTTCCGGCGGATACCAGGACACCTGGGAAAGCGATGACATAGAGAACACCAACAATCCCACTTCCTTGCCCATGCAAGGGAAATTCGGCCTGTTGGACAAGTTGGAAGCCTCCATGGCCATCACCTACCTCATCAACGACAGCACGGGCCAGACCGGCCTGGATCGCCCGGTGCTCGCGCTCAAATACGGGGATCCGGTAACGGGCGGCGGTGGCTTCCTGGCCATCTCCCTTCCCGTCGGCTTTGAGGACATCATGAACGCGGGCAATTTCGCCACCATGACTTTCGGCGGCATGTACGACAAGAATTTCCCTTATGTGAACCTGTACAGCAACGCGTCCTATTCATTCAATACCGAAGACAACGAAAAGACGAAAATCGACAATCTGCATTTCTTCGCCAAACCGGAATACCCGCTTCCGCTCCAGGGCATCACCAAGAAAAGCCAATACCTGGGCATCAATCTGGCCATGTCCTATGATTTTTATTTCAATCGGATGGTGGACGGGGAATCCGTGGACCAGGGCGCGCATCTGTTCAAGGTGGCCCCGGGCGCCTACTATTCGTTCAATAAAATCCTCAGCGCCGAGATGGCCTTCCCTTTCAGCCTATCGGGCCAGAATCAGCCGGAAACCCAGGCTTTCCGGTTCGAGCTGTTCTTCACTCTGGACGAAGGCCTGTACAACGCTTTGTAATTTCCGTCACGAAATCTGATTCATGGATGCCCGCTGTACCGTGGGAATCCGCAAGAGGGCTCCTAGGCCCTCTTTTTCATTTCCACTCTTCCCCATCGAAAGCGGGACCGGTTGCTGTCGATGGCGCCCGGAAAAGGCGCCGGTTCGGCCCGATTAATTCTGGGAGAGCCAGGCGGTGAGAGTTTGGATATCCGTTGACCCCAGGGGGCCCGGGGTGAGAGCGGTGGTAGGCGGCATGGGACTCACGGCACTATTAATTCGGCTGATAATCGCTGCCGGGTTGCCGGTAGCCACCACGGTCGTCGAGTCCTGCCAATTGGGCAGCGCCGCGCCATTAAAATGGCATTCACTGCATCGGGACGCCATCAGGTTCTTGACCGCGCCTGTAAACGGCGTGCGCACTACCGTCACCGACCAATTAGCGGTCTTGGTGGTATCCCCTGAGGCCTTCACCACGACATTCGTCGTCACCAAATGGGTGGAAAACAAGGATGTCGCCCCGACTGCGGTTAATTTGGAAGCGTCGGCCGAAGCCACCCGGATCAGGAAATTCTTGTTGGTGGCATTGGAAGGGAGAATGGTGACCGTAGGCGCGAAAGTGGTGTTCCAAGCCACTCTGGAGGCAAGCACGGAGATGGATTGCACCGGCACGGCTCCCACGGTGAATTTGAAGGTGGCTTTGACGGTGGGATCCGCGGCCGAGGTGGCCGTCACCGCGGCCACGACGCCCACCGATTTGCACAGAATCTGCCCTGCCCGCACAGCGGCCACTAAGGTATCTGCCGCGGGAATGGAAAGCGTGAACGCCTTGTTGGTGGTGGCCGAGGGAGTCCAGATTAGGCGCGGGGTGACTAGGTCGCTACCGGTGCCGTTGGTGTCGGGCACGGATAGGGACTTGGGTAGGACCGGACCCACGGTAAAGATGATGCGCGCCTTCTTGCCGCCGTCCGTGGAAATGGCCTCCAGGGTATCCTTGCCCTCGAGCAAACCGATCACGGCCTTTTTGGCGGTATCCAATTTCAGGATGGTGGAAGGGTCCAGCAAGGCGATCCGGTAATTCTTGTTGCCGGCATTGTCCGGGAAGAAGTTCACCTTGGGAATCACCGTATCCCCGATGATGCCGGCGGAATCGTTCGCGGTTATCGAGTCCACCGGAACGGGAATGACCTTGACGGTAATTTGCTTGGAATAGTTGCCGTCGAAGGCCCGGACCAGGACCGTGGTAGCCCCCAATGCCTTTCCAATGAATGCATCGCCGTCGATCAGCACCGTGTTGGAATCCGAACTGATCAATTCATAGGACTTGTTGGTGGCGTTCGCCGGCGTATAGGTGATGGCGGGAGATTTTTGCGCGCCGAGCATAAGGCTGTCGTTCCCGACGGAAATCCCTTTCAGCGGAATGACTTTGGAATTGAGCCAGGTTAATAATACATGCAGCTCAGCGGGCGTGAGATCGCCATTAGGCGCGCCTACCTTCAGGGGCATGCGGCCCGGAGCGTTGATGTCCCGCTGCAGGCGATCCAGAGCATTGGAACCGTCGGAAACCAGGGATACGGAATCCTGCCAATTGAAAGTGGTGCCCGGCCCATGGCAGGGAAAGCATTTCACCGATACTATGGGCAGGACGTTTTTCACGAAAAGCGGATTCTCCACCTTGAATTTGACCTTGAGGTGGAAGGGCCCGTCATCGGTGATGATGTCGAGGAAGGTGGAACCGACATTCGCCGTCACCAGGGAATTACCCCTCAGTTTGACCACCGCGGAATCCTCGATGGAGATCGTATAGGATTTGTTGACGGCATTGTCCGGCGTGAAAACCAGGTTAGGCGCCACGGTATCCCCGAGATTGGCCACGGTATCCCCCATAACGACCCCGGTCAAGGGGATGGCCACGCGCGTGAGCCAGCCCAACAGCACCGTCAAATCGCGTTTTCCCAGCGGCCCACCGCTGGCGCCGGCAAGGGGCATTTTCCCTATCGCCGTGTCCGGAAGGGTAAGCCGCTTCACGGCGATGGAGCCTTTGCTAACGAGTTGCGCCGAGTCGGTCCAATTGAAGGTGGCGGGAGGGATATGGCAAGGCGCGCATTTGCTGCTGGTGATGGGTCGGATATCGGATTTGAAATTGGCCAGCTCCACGGAAAGTTCGAAGGTGTCCTTGACGCCCCCATCGTTGGCGGTCAATTCCACCTTCGTTTTGCCCGTGCTCTTGGGGACCAAGCTCCCATCCACGACCACGGCCACGACGGTATCCAGGGCTTTCATGGTGAATCCGTCATCGCTGACATTGGCCGGTTCCCAAACCGGTTCCGGAGCCAGGGTATCCCCCACCAGCCCGCGCAAATCGGCGACCACCACCCCCTTGACCCGGAATACCTTGGTCTTGACCTCCACGCTGAACTCGGCTGCGAATCTCCCGTCGTCGCTGGTAACGGTAATCGCCGTTATGCCCACGGCCTTGGCGACCAGGCTATCTCCCTGGACAGCCACCTTATCGTTATCCTTGGAAACCAAGGTATAGCCCCGAACGCTGGCATCGCTGGGGGACCACTCCAACACCGGCGCGAATAAGTCCCCAACCTCCTTGACCAGATCATTTGCTTTCACTCCGGTGACTGGAATCCTCACTCTCACCGCAAAGGAGTCTACCGCGCCGCCGTCGGCGGATTTCACGGCCACGAAAACCCTCCCCGCTTTCAGGGCATTCAGAGATAAGCCCGTGATGGAAACGATGGTGGAATCCCCGGAAACCAGGGAATAGCCCTTGTCGGTGGCATTGGACGGCCGTACGGAAACGGCGGGCGTTACGGTATCCCCTACCTTCAGGGCGAGGGAATCCGTTTCCAAGCCGCTCACTCTCACCTCCGCGACGGTGACCTGGAACTCTATGCTGACGATATGGTCGGGGGTGGACGCGGTGACTTTCGTTTTCCCTGCCTTGAGGCCGGTAAGGCTGTCCCCGGATACTTTGACGATGGTGCTGTCCGCGCTCGCCAGGACATAGCGCTTGTCGCCGGCGTTTTCGGGGGTGAAGGCGAGCGAGGACAAGCGCGTCTCCCCCACGCTGAGCGTCAGGTTATCCGCCTGGATGCGGGAGATCAGCAGCACCGCGGGGTTGCCGTCGCCGGGCGAGGAATAGCCTTCCACGTTATGGGCGTTGCGGTAGGCGATATCCTTGCCGCTATAGCCCGTGATGATGACGGAAAAATCCTTTTTCACCTTGGAGTCGAGCCGCACGGTGATGGTTTTGGTGGTGGGCGTCACCTTGATCGTTTCCGATTGCGTCGGGCTTGCTGTGTCGCCGGGCGCCGGAGCCTTGCCGTTGTAGATTTGCACCAGCACGCTGTCGAACTTGCCCACGCGCGAGGAATCCAGGGTGAACGTCACGGAATAGACGTCATCTGAATTACCTGTGTTGCAGGACCAAAGGATCAAGGAAAGCAGGAGCAGACCGAAAACGGCCGGGAAGTGGGAACGAAAGGAGCGGGAGGACCGGGAGGAGCGGGGAATTTCTATTTCGCTGGCCATAAGCTAATCCGGAAATATAGCTCAAAACCCTTTGCAAACCGCCCGCAAGCAAACGATTCGCCGCCCATATCCGGAACCAAATAGAAGAGTTAGGATTCGGCGGCGGGCGGGATCATAGCATTTCGAACAATCCGGCCGCGCCCATGCCCCCGCCGATGCACATGGAAACGATGCCGTACTTGCCGCCCCGCCGCTTCAATTCGTTCAGCAGGGAAACCGTGAGCTTGGTGCCCGTGCAACCGAGGGGATGGCCCAGGGCGATGGCTCCGCCGTTGACATTGACCTTTTCCTCCGGGAAACGGATGGCTTTGAGCACGGCCAGGGATTGGGCCGCGAAGGCCTCATTCAATTCGATGAGATCGATCTGGTCGATGGAGATGCCGGCCTTGCGAAGCACGGCGGGAATCGCATCCGCTGGACCGATGCCCATGATTTCCGGAGGCACCCCCACCACGGCGTACTTGACCAGGCGCGCGATGGGTTTGAGGCCGTGCGCTTCCGCGTATTTTCGGGATGTCAGCAGGGTCATGGCTGCGCCGTCGCTGACCTGGGAGCTGTTGCCCGCCGTAACGGTTCCGTTGTTCTTGAAGACCGCCTTCAGGGCGGCGAGCGCCTCGACCGTGGTATCCGCGCGCGGGCCTTCGTCGACGGCCAGGGTGCGTTCGATCTTCTTTTCCTTATGGTGCCCGTCCAATTGCGTTTCCGTCCAGGTGACGGGGACGATTTCGTCCTTGAACTTGCCGGACTGGATGGCGGCGATGGCCTTTTGATGCGATCGGTAGGAAAAGGCGTCCTGTTCGGCCCGGCTGATGTCGTATTTTTCGGCGACGCGTTCGGCCGTGAGGCCCATGGTCATGTAGGATTCCGGGCGCTTGCCAACCAATTCCGCATTGGGAGCGATTTTATGCCCGCCCATGGGGATCATGGACATGCTTTCCAATCCGCCTGCCAGCATGGCCTCGGCGTCGCCCAGATTGATGCGATCGGAGGCGAGCGCGATGGATTGCAACCCGGAAGAGCAATAGCGGTTGACGGTCATGCCGGAAACGATATCCGGCAAGCCCGCCATCAAACCCACCATGCGGGCCACGTTCATGCCTTGCTCGGCTTCCGGCATGGCGCAACCCAGGATGAGGTCCTCGATGTCCTCGGGCTTGACGCCGGGAGCCCGCTTGAGCACCTCCCGGACCGTGATGGCCGCCAGCGAATCCGAACGCACATGGGTGAAAGAACCCTTGCCGGCTTTGCCAACGGGAGTCCTGACTCCGGCAACGATTACTGCTTCACTCATAACGCCTCCTGATTGTTTCCGTTGCACGGGAGAATCCAAAATGAAAAGTGAAAAATGAAAAGTGAAAATTTGTAAGTGTCCTGCCGCCAACGGCTCCCCGGTATCTCTTCACTTTGAAATTTTCACTTTTCATTTTTCCTTTTGCCTTCTCTCTTCGAGACAAACCTCAACGAGACTCAGTTTCTCAAGGGTTTGCCCTTCTTGAGCATGAACTCTATACGCTCTTGCGATTTCTTGGTGCCGACCAAGCGCAGAAATCCGTCCCGTTCCAGGTCCAGCAGATAGTCTTCGTCCACCGTAGTGCCGGCGGTGACGTTTCCTCCCGCCAGGACCTTGCCTACTTCCCGGGCGATGAGGGCGTCGTGCTCGGAAGCGAAGCCGCCTTCGCGCAGCATGAACACGCCGGTGTCGAAAGCAGCCAGGGCTTCGCTGCCCAGCACTTCGAGCTTGCGGGCGGGAGCCGGGGGGCGGTAGCCGGCGCGCGACATGGCCAGCACTTCGGCGCGGGCCTGATCCAGGCGTGTGGATTCATTGGAGGCGATGACGGCGCGCTTGTCCAGGTAACCCATGTCGAAGGCTTCCTTGGCGCTGGTGGACACCTTGCCCATCGCGATGAGTTCGAAGGCCTTGATCAAGCTATTGAGGGCCAAAGCGCCTTTCACGTTCTGATAGGTGCGCACGGCCAACTCCTTGGTGCCGCCTCCGGCGGGCAACAGGCCGACGCCCACTTCCACCAGGCCCATATAGGTTTCCGGGGAGAGCACGGGACGATTGCTGTGGATGACGAATTCGCAGCCGCCTCCCAGGGCCATGTTATGCGGCGAGACTACCACGGGCACGCCGGAATACTTGATGGCCATGCTGGCGCGCTGGAATTGCTTGACGGCATAGTCGATATTGTCGAATTCGCCGTTGGCGGCGTCGATCAGCACCATGGCAATGTTGGCGCCGGCGCAGAAATTCTGGCCCTGGTTCCCAATTACCAGGCCGGCCCAGCCATCGTTGGCCTTATCCACCGACTTCAGGATCATGTCCAGGGAAATGGGCCCCATGGAATTCATCTTGGAGTGGAATTCCAGCAGCAATACCTGTTCGCCCATGTCCCAAAGGGTGGCGTCGGTGGTTTCGATGACGGGTTTGGAACTGGCGCGCTGGCGGACCAGGGAGAAGCCGCGCGGCTTGAGATCATGCCGACCGCCAGCCCCCGGGGACGCGCCCGCGCTCGCTGCTGACCCTGGTTTGGGCACATCCTTGATGGCGATCTTGCCGCCTTCCGGCTTATAAACCTTCGCATCCCCGGCGGCCTGCTGGAATACCCAGGCGGGCGCTTCGACCTTGTATTTGGCGCAGACGGCCTGGAAGTTTTCCGGGCCGATGGCATCGATGATCTTGAAAGGCCCCAGTTCCCAGCCGAATCCCAACTCCATGGCTTCGTCCACATAGGACAAGTCTTCCGCGATGGAGGGCGCCACGGTCGCGGCATAGGCCAAGGTGGTGGCCAGGATGCGTTTGGCCGCATCCGCGCCGCGGCCTTCGGCGGCGAAAAGCTTGCGGAATTTTTTTTCCGGCGTTTCCTCCTTGGACGCATCCTTGAGCTCTTCGAAACGCGCCTTGGCTTCCGGACGGTATTCGCCTTTGCCCAGATCGAGCGCTTCCATGCCGTCCTTGCCTTTACGATAGAAACCGGCCCCGGACTTGCGCCCGAAGGCTTTGTTGTCGATGAGGCCTTGGATGACCGGATCGATGGCGAAGATCTCTTTCGGGAATGCCTGCTGCAGTCCCTTGATAATATGACCCAAGGTATCGATGCCCACGAGATCCACCAGCTTGAAAGTGCCGGTTTTGGGCCGTCCGATGATGGGCCCCGTGAGCACGTCCACCTCTTCCACGGTGAGGTTCATTTCCTTGGCCAATTGCACCGTGGCCACCATGGCATGCACTCCGATGCGGTTGGCTATGAAGGCGGGGGAATCCAGCGCGGGCACGGCCACCTTGTTGAGCACGGCGCCCAGCACATGGTTGATGCGGTCCACGGTGAGCTGCGAGGTGCGCGGACCGCGGATCACTTCCACCAGCCGCAGATAGCGGGGAGGATTGAAGAAATGCGTGCCGATGAAGCGTTCCTGAACGGACGTGGCGAGGTCCTGGCAGAGGACCTTGAGCGGGATGCCGGAAGTGTTGGTGGCCAGGATGCAATCCGGACCCATCACCGCGGCCAGCTTCTTGAACAATTCCCTTTTCGGATCGGGCTGCTCGATGATGGCCTCGATGATCCAATCGGTTTTGCCCGCGTCCACCAGATGATCGGCCGTATTGCCGGTGGAAATCAGGTCGATGGTCTCGGCGGAATAGGTGGGGGAAGGTTTGATTTTCTTCAGGCCATCGCGACCCTTGTCGGCCACCAGATTCCGGTTCTTGCCCTCGGTGGGCACATCGAGCAGAAGCACCGGGATGCCGCAACCGGCGAGATGCGCGGCGATTTGGGATCCCATGATGCCGCTGCCGATGACGGTTGCGCTGCGAATCGGTTGCATAGGATTCCTCCGGGGGGATCAGGGCGGTATGTCCGGGGACGGCCGCTCCCCGGTCGTCCTGCTATCCAATATTGTACTTATGGACGGTACATGGAATCAATTTCCGCGCGGAATTTCTCCATGACGACATGGCGGCGGATCTTCATGGTCGGAGTCAAGGCTCCCGAATCAACCGTTATGGGAGTCTTTATGATCACGAATTTCTGAACCTGTTCCCAATGGTTGAGCTTCGCATTGACCTCATCCAGGGTTTTTCGGACGAAAGCCCTGGCTTCGGAGGAGTCGAAGAATGCATCGTTGCCCGCTTCAGCCTGGCCCAGTTCGGCCTTGACCGCTTTCAGATTCTCGAAATCGGGGAAGATCAGGCAACTTGTGAACGGTTTCCCTTCGGCCACTACCATCACCATGTCCACCAGCTTGTTCGAGCCGATGGCCTGTTCGATGGGGACGGGCGCCACGTATTTGCCATTGGCGGTCTTGAACAGCTCTTTTTTGCGTCCGGTGATCTTGATGAAGTTCTCGGCGTCGAAATGCCCGAGATCGCCCGTATGCAGCCAGCCCTGGTTGTCGATGACTTCAGCCGTTTCCACGGGCTTATTGTAATACCCTTTCATGATATGCGGACCGCGGGTCAGGATCTCGCCGTCGTCACCGATGCGGACCTCCACGCCGGGAAAAGCCAACCCCACGGTTCCCAGCTTGCGATGGCCGGGGAAATTCGCGGAAATGACCGGGGATGCTTCGGTAAGGCCATAGCCTTCATAGATAGGGATGCCGATATTGAGCAAGAAGGCGGCCAGGGCCGGGTCCAGCGGCGCGCTGCCCGAGATCACGATGCGCAGTTTACCGCCCAAGGCGGCCCGCAGTTTCTGGTACACCAAGGCGTCGAAGATCTTGTCCATCAGGGTCAAGGGCGCCTCCGGATCCTTGCTATGCGCCCGCGCCCATGCCTTGGTCCCGAGGATCTTCTTGAAACCCTGCGCCATTTCCACGTTGGCCTGCATCTTGGCATGCACCTTTTCCAACAGGCGCGGCACCATTGTGACCACGGTAGGATTGATTTCGCGCAAGGTTTCCGCGACCTTTTTGATCTCCTCCGCGAAATAGATGCTGGTGCCGGTGAAGAAATAATAATACGTGACCATGCGCTCGAATACATGGGCCAGGGGCAGGCATGTGACGATGCTGTCGGTGGCGGGATCGAGTGGGAACCGCTTATGGGCTGCTCCCACCTGGAAAACCAGGTTGCGATGGGAGATTTCCACGCCTTTGGGTATGCCCGTGCTCCCGGAGGTATAGATCAAGGTCGCCGTATCCTGTTCGTTGATGGCTTCGGACAAGCGCATGTATTCGCCCGAATTCTTGGCATGCCGCTGGGCGCCCCATTGCGCCAATGTCGCGAAGGAAATGCATTGGGAATCCCCCAATCCTTCCGGCAAGGTGAGGATCTTCTCCACCTTGCCGAAAAAGGGTTTCATCGCCTGGTATTGCTGATCGGAACCCAGGAAAAGAAAGCGCAGCCCCGAGTCCTCTATCTGGAAGGTGAGATTGTCATGGGAGATATTGGAAAACATGGGAACGCAAATGGCGCCGGCGCCCAAAATGGCCAGATCCATCAGGATCCAGAACGGCGAGGGGTCCGCCACCATGCCTACCTTATCGCCCGGTTTGAGGCCGAGTTCGACCAATCCCAGGCAGACATTGCGGACCGTTTCCTCCACTTCGCCAGTGGACATCCGCACCCAGGCCCCGCCTTTCTTATAGGCTAGCGCGCAGTCATTCTTGTGACTGGCCGCTACGTATTTGAGCAAGCCTGGCAAGGTCCGGAAGGGTTCGCTCATGAAAGATCTCCGTGGAGAAGATGCGGAAGCTGTGGAAGATGCTGAGAGTGGCCGCCTATCGACATTGCGCCCATTCCCAGGTCCGGATTCGACTACCATATCTGTGTACCTGTAAATGTCCCTGTATAATAACATAACGCCTGCACCGGGTCACCAGGTAACCATATCCAGATAGGCGCGATATGCCGGGGGAGGGGAAGGCGGTGGCCCAGCTTTTTCAGGGGAAAAACGGCGCCGGCGCGGGTGGATTATGGGTATCCGGCCAGGTCCAACACCTTGGGGTTGGTAAAAATACGAGTTGCCCTTTCAACCAAGGCCGCATCCTTTGTCAGCAATAGGATTTGCCAGCCATGGCTGGCATGGAATTGCCGCAATAATTCCAAAGCACGGCTCTCCCGTTCCTGATCCATGGCCGTGAACGGTTCATCCAGCACCAGCAAGCCGGGACCTTGCCGCTGCTTGAGGGCCATGGCCAGTTTGGCTGCCAGCACCAGCGCATGCTTGGTGCCGGTGGAGAGTTGATCCAGGGATCGCAATCCGCCGCCGGCATCGATCACTTGGATTTGCCTATCCTCGAATCCGGACAACGCCACAGCGCGCCCGGCAGGCAGAATACCCGCCAACATGGATTCGATCTCCATCGCCAATTCCCCCAGCAACCGGTCCGCGCCGTCTCCGATATCGCGGAAAATCCGCCCGGCCAGGGCCGCGGCCCGCTTGTCCAGCTCCTTGGTCTGTACATCCCTTTCGGCCTGCGCCAACCGCTCTTCGCATTCCACCAAGTCCGCGGCCAGCGATCCGAACGCCCCCCGGATCTCCCCGGCCAAGCCTTCCCGCTGAGCGGCCAATTCACCCTCGCGCCTTAGCGCGGAATCATACCGCTGTCGGATCTCGGCTCCCTGCTTTCGCAGCCGTTGCAAAGCCGCTTCATCCAAACCCCTCTGGGGAATGCCTTCTTCATCCATGGCATGCAATCTCCGGCGCGCTTCCCGGCGGAAGGTTTCCAAATCCGCGCCGTCCGCAAGCGTTTCCAATTCGCTTCGGCGCTTTCCCAATTCCTGCCGGATTTGCCGGGCCCGGGAAACCTTTTCCGCATAGGCCTCTGCATCGCCCACTCCCAAACCCGCCAACCATTCCTTTTCACGGCGGGCCGCCAAGGCGTCCATGTCCCGCAAACCCGCGCTGGCGGCCTCGATTTTTTCCAATCCCGCTTGCGCGGATTCCAAGCGCGCCAGAGCCTCGGATTCCCGCAGCGCGTAGGCCTCCTTTTCCCGCGCAACCGCTTCCATGGCGCGGAGAAAGCCTTCCACCGTTCCCATGTCCCCAACCCCGGTTCCCGCCGGGGAGGCGGCGGCGGTGAGATTCCATTCATCCTTCCAGGAAGCCAAGCGGGTAATCCCGTCGTCAAGTTTGGCCGCGGTGCGGGCCCGCCTACCGGTGAAATAGGCCAAGACGGCCAAAGGCAATCCAATCAGCACCGCTGCAGCGGCCGATTTCCAATCGCCGAACAGTATGCCTACCACTGAGCCCGCAGCACCGGCAATCAACGCAAGCGTTATCGCGATCCGGCTCCAAAGCGGCAACCGGCCGGGTTCGGAAACGGTTTGCAAATAGGCGCGTACCGATGCGGCCAACTTTTCCGCTGTTTGGGCGCGATCATCCGTAGCCGTCTTTGAAGCACGGAGGCCATTCAAATCCTGCTTGGCCTGGGAAACCTGCTGCTCTTGTTGCTCCCGCCTGCCCCGCTCGCCTTGCATGGCCGCAGCCGCTTGCGCGCGCGCCTGGGACAGGATTTGCAACTCTTCGCGCCTATCCTGGCCATATGGCAGGTAGGCCTTGTTCTCCGCCTCCAGGGCTTCCCATTCTTCCAGACGGGCCAGATGCCCATCCCATCTCTGCCGGAGCGCGATTTTTTCCTCGGCCGCGATCAGCGAATCAGTCAGGGAAAGCTTTTCCCACTCGGCGTGCACAAGCCCGCGCGCCGCCGACAATGCGGCCTCGGTATCCGTTAGGTTCTTCTCCCGGGCGAGCACGGAATCCCTTTCGCGCTGTTTCGATTCCAATTCCCGCTTGGCCTTATCCGCGGCCTCCTTGGCCTTTTCCAGTTCCTTGCTATGCGTCAGGGTGCGCGAGTCCGAACTCCTTTTCTCGAACTCCGCGGCGAACCAGGACTGATCCAAGCCGCCATTGAACAAGCGGGCCTTCAATTTATCCAGCCATTCCGTTCCCTTATCCAATTCCAGCCGCAAATCGCCTTCGCGGATGGCGTACAGGTTCATGAACTCTTCATCGCTGATGGGAAGATCCAATGCTGAGGCAGCCTTCCCCGCTTGCGACAAGACCACTTGCGCCGCCCGGCCCGGACCATAGCGCGCTTTCAGGACGCGGCCGTATTTCTTGGTTTCACTGGGGCGGCATAACGCTTGGAACAACCCGTCGAAGAATGTGGTTTTGCCGGCTTCATTGGGACCATATACCAAGGTGACGCCGTCCAATTCGAACACCGCATGGGTAAACCTGCCGAATCCGGTCAAGATGAGACGGTCGATCAAGCCAGCCGCTCCAGTTGAGCTTTGAAAAGATTCAATGCCATTTCCCGGGCCCGGAACCATTCCGCCTGGGCGGCCGGATCGACCACCC
>JBDSWM010000036.1:0-14593 GCA_039926685.1 Fibrobacteria bacterium
GGGAAATCCTTTGCCTAAGCCTGGAGCAAGGCCTCAACCACCGCGAAATAGCCATCCGAATGGGGGTTTCCCGCGTAGCCATCACGCGGCGCCTGACCCGCTTCCGCAAAGAGTTGCAAGGCGCCGCCCCTGGCCGCTATCAGGCATTCGCCCGGACGACCCTCCCTGCCACCCGTATGCGCCGCGAGAGAATACAGCCCGCCTTTGCAAAGCCGGCGCGTCTTGAACGCATCCCCGCGGATCAAGGCTTGGAAGCCCGCGCGCGGCGGGAAAGTGGAGAGTTGGAATTGTCCGGAGTTGAATCGGATAGGCAGCTTATCGCAGCTTAAATCCTACGGGGCGAGCGGGAATCCGGCAAAGGCTTCCAGCTCGCCCCGTACATCCGGCTTGATGCGCCTTGCGCCGGCCGGACGCGCATCAGGATCGGTGCTTGCGGATCAACAGCAAACGGGCCTGGCTGACTTTCACTTCGGAAAGGTTTCTCAGCGCTTGGTCGTAGAAATCCTTATCCGTCACCCAATCCCTTACATCGATGGGACCTTTCTGGCTCAGCACCGATGCGGGCGCGGGCATGCCGTTCATCACGGCCCCTACGGGAATCATGGTGATTTTCCCTTCTTTGAATTCGGGATAGCCATGCATCTCCGAATTCAGAAATCCTTTTACCCGCAACAGCGCGGCCAGGGTGCCCAACCCGCCTCGCAAGGTGCTCACGGATAGGCTATTGCGCGCCACCAAAAGGGAATCCGACAAGGCGAGATTATAATCGAAATGCTGATCGTTCAGGACCTTGCTGGTGCGGCTGAGATGGGTGATATCGTCGCCGGACAAGGCGAGCGTATCGCCGCCGGCTCTTTCGGATCCGGACGGAAGGACCGGGCCCCCCGAGGCGGGGGGGGCGATGAAAGCACGGACCTTGGCCAGCACCTGTTCCTGGGCTTCCGCTGAAACCGGTATCGACTCCATCGCCATGGGCTTATCGGAGACGAAAGCATGCAATTGCTTGTACTGCATCGCCACCAGCAGCATCCCGATGATGAGGATGAAGGCGGGCATCATCAAAAGGAAAAGGAAAAAGGGGCCCTTCGCTATGACGGGCTCGTCCCCGCCCGTCCCGCCTCGGGGGGCCTGGCTGGGGGCGGAAGACGGAGAAGAATTTGCCAAGGGGGCCCTTTCGGATCGAATGCGGAAGAAAAGGCTATTTCGCGGCGCCGGTAGCGGGTTCAGCGGCGGGAGCGGTTGCCGGGGCCGGAGCCGCAGCGCCTTCGTGGGCGGATTCAGCGGGTTCCTCAGCCTTGACCGGCGAAGTGAAATTGATCTTATCCTTGAAGGACGGATCCACCTCGCCGCGGAAGGATGTGTCCACCCAGGTGAACAGAACGAAGATGAACAGGAATACGAAGTTGGACAGGAAAATCGTCATATTGAGCAGCTTGCTCTCGTAGCGCAATCCCATCAGGAACATGGAGACGATGATGCCCATGACAAGTGCCACGCACATGATGAGGCAGGACTTCAACGCATGCAAATCCATCCAGTCGATGCCCAGACGCTCAACGTTGAGGCGCGAAAGCCCGATCATGACCGCGGCCAGGAACAGCAGGCCGAAATAGCTGCCGATAATGACCGGCTTGGGGATGGCGTGGCCGGGATATTCGTTTTTGGTCGTGCTAGTCATGCGATTACCCTAACAGATAAAGAAGAGGGAAAAGGAAAACCCATACCAAATCGACCAAGGCCCAATACAGGGCCACCATTTCGATGGGGGTGAAATAACCGCGGTTGAACTGCACTTTCGTGGACCGGACCAAGGCGAAAATCATCAGTCCCATGCCGATCAAGACGTGCAACCCATGCAAACCGGTCATCACGAAATAGAATCCGTAGAAAACGTGGACGAAAGGATCATGGAAGCCCTCGCCATGCCACAAGCGGCCGGGCAAGGTGCCGTGATGGATCTTAAGCGAGTACTCGTAAGCCTTGACGACCAGGAACCCGGAAGCCAGGAACAGGCTGATGACGATATTCATGCGCACCTTGGCCTGCTGGCCGGCCTGGGCGGCTATGACCGCCAAGCCCATGGTCAAGCCGCTGGTGAGCAGAAAGAACGTGTTCATGCCGCCCAGACGCCAATCCAAATGCTGGGCGCCCTCGCGGAAGGCGGCGGGATGCAGGGTGAGGAACACCAATGCGCCGACGAACAAGGCGCCGAACATCATGATTTCCGAAGCCAGGAACAGCCACATGCCGGTTTTCATGGAATCGAATTCTTGATCCGCCGTGTCGAAATGATGCGCTACGTGATGCTCGGGTAAACCGGTCGTTGGGCTGGCCATTAGGCTTTCTCCGTCTCGAAGGCGTAGGGACCGTGGGTGACCACGGGAGGCTCTTTGAAGTTGTACAGCACGGGCGGCGAATCCGCTTCCTGCCATTCCAGGGTCTTGGCGCCCCAGGGATTCTTGGGAGCGACCGATTTATTGAAGAAGGAGGCGATCAGGTTGCCCAAGGCCATAAACAGGCCCACGGCCAGGATCACGAATCCGATGGTGGAAATCTGATGGTAAATCTGGAACTGACCCTCATAGTGGTAGTAGCGGCGCGGGCTTCCCTGCGAGCCCATGATGAGCTGCACGAAAAAGGTCACGTTGAAACCCACGAAGACCAGGATGGAAGCGGTGCGACCCACGGCCTCGTTGTACATCTTTCCCGTCATCTTGGGCCACCAGTAGTGGATGCCGCCGATGAAGGCTATCATGGTGCTGCCCATGGCCACGTAATGGAAATGCGAAACGATGAAATAAGTGTCGTGCAAGTGGATGTCCACGGAGAGAATGGCCAGGATGATGCCCGTAAGGCCGCCGATGGTGAAGTTGAACAGGAACTGCAAGGCATACAGCATCGGGGTCTTGAGATCGATGGACCCCTTGTACAGGGTCGCGGTCCAGTTGAACACCTTGATGGCGGAAGGCACGGCCGTGAAGAAGGTCAGGAAGGAGAAGATCGAATCCGCCAACTCCGATTGGCCGGCCACGAACATGTGATGGCCCCAGACCACGAAGCCGATGATGGCGATGGCCACGGATGAGTATGCCACGAACTTGTACCCGAAGATGTCCTTCTTGGCGAAGCAGGCGATGATTTCCGAAGTGATGCCGAATCCGGGCACTACGATGATATACACGGCCGGATGCGAATAGAACCAGAAGAAATGCTGCATCAACAGCGGATCCCCGCCCAAGGCCGGGTCGAAGATGCCAATCCCGAAGAAATTCTCCATCATCAAAAGCATCAGGGTGATGGCCAAAACCGGCGTCGCGAAGATTTGCATGATGCCGGTGGAATACATGGCCCATAGGAACAAGGGCATGCGGTACCAGGTCATGCCCGGCGCGCGCATATTATGCATGGTCACGATGAAGTTCAATCCGGTGAGGATGGAAGAGAAGCCCAGGATGAAAGCGGCCACCATCATCCACAGCACGGCGGGATTGCGCGACAGGGAATAAGGCGCATACATGGTCCAGCCCTGATCCGCATGGCCGGCGACGATGGAATACAGCGCTATGGCCGCGCCGATCCAATAAAGATACAGGCTGGTAAGGTTGAGCTTGGGGAAGGCCAAATCCTTGGCGCCGATCTGGATGGGCAGAATGAAATTGCCCAGCGCCGCCGGGATGCCCGGCACCACGACCAGGAACACCATGATCACCCCGTGCAGAGTGAAGAATTGGTTGTATTGATCGGGAGTCAGGAATTCCTTGAGGGGGCTCCAGAGCTCGAAACGGAACAGGCCCGCGAAGGTGCCTCCCGCGACGAAGAAACACAGGATGGAAGCCAAGTACATCATGCCGATGCGCTTGTGATCTACCGTGATCAACCAGTTCTTGAGACCCTTGGAGGCCTTTAAATAATTGATGTTTTCGTGATGTACATGGGCAATCATTTTGATCCGTCCAGTTTTAAGCTGTCACTTCAAGGTCTTGATGTATTCGACGATGGCGGTGACTTCCCGATCGGAAAGCACGCCTTGGAAAACCGGCATCACGGGCTGATAGCCAGTCACCACTTTGGCCGCGGGCGCCATCATGGATTCATGGATATAGGCATCGTCGACCATGGTCATGCCCGCGCTGGTGCTTTCCTGTTTACCGTAGATTCCCTTCCAGGAAGGGCCGATGGCCTTGCTTCCGTCCACGCTATGGCATGCGTTGCATCCGCGCTTTTGGTAGAGGATGGCGCCGAACTCGGCCGGGGTTTTGCCCTTACCGGGGTCGGAGGCCACAGCCAGCCATTCTTTGTAGGCGTCAGGCTCCACAACCTTGACCGCCGTCCACATGTAAGAATGGTTGGTACCGCAATACTGGGTGCACTGTACGGGAAAAATCCCGGTGCGGGTGGCCTGGAACCAAAGGGAATGGTAACGGTTGGGCAGCACATCGGCCTTGGTGCGGAAATCCGCGATGAAGAAGCTATGCAGCACGTCCCGCGAGGTCATTACCAGCTTGACGGGCGTATTCACGGGAACCACCAGAGTATCGTTCACGGCGCCGGACGGGTATTCGAAGCTCCAGCTCCATTTCTGGCCCTTCACGTTGACTTGCATATATCCGGCCGGAGCCACGCGCATATGCAGGTAACCCTTCATCCCCAAGAAGAACAATCCCATTACGATGACGAGCGGGATCAAGGTCCAGCTCAATTCCAGCGTGAGGTTATGGGTAATCTGTGCGGTGGCGAGCTGGTCCGGACGGCGGCGCAGGTATTTCGCGGTGAATACCGTAATGAGGATGAGGATAAGAAAAAAGAAGAATACCGAGATCCAGAGAAAGAGATTAAAAGCCGGATCCACCGTATCAACGAAGGTGGAGGCCTTTGCAGGAAGCCAGAATGTTTTGCTGTTGTCCATATTCTTCTCTTATACCCGGTATTTAAAAGATTCTATGTGCCGGTACCCGTGGCCACGGGCCTACGAGCGACGTTTTGCCGTTTGAATTCCCTGCGCCACAGGCCCAACATGAACAAGGCCAAACCGGCTACGACAACGTACCCGGAACCTTTCATGAAATTGCGGGCGAACAGCACGTAACTCTTGGCGTTAGGATCGTAGCGGAAACAGAAAAGCTCGATTTTGTCGCCGAAGGAAAGCGTCTTCCCCTCGGAGGCATCCAAGAGGGCCAAGCGCAAATCCTTGCGCTTGAATTCCACGCCGTACAGGTAGCGGGAGATGGTCCCGGAGGGCGAGATGGTATACACGGCGGCCGCATGGGCGAATTCATTGGTCGATTTCACGTATTGGTATTTGAAGCCGATCGCTTGGGCGACCTTGCGGATATCCTCTTCCTTGCCCGTAAGGAAATGCCACCCCGGCGCCGCATCGGGCCTGCCCAGCGCTTCGATATGGGATTGCTTCTTGGCGGCGGCCAGTTCCGGTCCCTCGCGCGAATCGATGCTGAGGGTGACTACCTGGTACTCTTTGCCTGGGGACCAATCGATGGATTTCATGCCTTCCAGCATGCCGTTCAACACCAGGTTACACAGCATGGGGCATTGATAATAGGCGAAATTGAACAGTACAGGCTTCCCGGGCTTGAAATACTCCCCCAGAGTCACATCTTTGCCCGCCTCATCCTTGAAGGGCGTTTCCAGCGGTACCTGTCCTCCCAGATGTTCCTCAATGCCTACATCCACCAGGCTGGCGGGCAGCGATTGCCCGTCCGGCCCTTTGGCCGTTTCAACCTGGGTATCATAGCTCCCGCCGAAAGCGGAAACTCCCTGGCAAAAGGTCGCTGCGGCGAGCAACAGGCCAAAGAAGATACGGGAATTGGGTTGACCTCGCTTCATTTGCCCTTACTTAGCTTTTTCCATCGCCTTGTGGCCTTCGGCCATGGACTTGCCGTCTTTTACCTTGGCAGCCGGCTTAGGGGCCGCCACGTCCTCGATGGAAACGCCCGATCCCGTCCCTTCCCGTTCCGGGCTGGTCGCCAGGCTGGTGAATGCCGCACCTTGTAAATAGGTGTCGGTGATGGGTTTCCATTCGCGGCCGGGCGCATTCGCATGCTCCTTGGCCATCAATTCCATGGCGCGATCGATGGGAATCTGCACGCGCCCTTTTTCCTTGTCCACCCACTTATAAGAGGAAAGAACTTCCGATTCCTTGGTATGCAGCTCGTTCAATTCCGTGGTCTGGTATTCGGCCTGTTTCTCGGCCAACTCCTGATCCTTGGCTCCCTTGAACCAGGCGATGCCGACGATGAAAAAGATTATCAGAAAGATGACGGCGATAGGCAAGGACCAGATGACGCCGTTCCAATTGAAGTCGGACGTCTCATGGCCCTCGATGCCCTCGGAATGGGACATGTCGGAACCCCCGTGGGAATCAGTGCTGCTCATTGGTGACTACCCCGTTATCGTAGGAAAGGCAATCCGCCAGGCGGGGATCGCCCGATGGAATCAAATTGGCGCCGTTCAAGCGGCGGATGAACAAGAACATGAAGAATCCGCCCACGGCCAGGATGGAGGCGATATCGCTCAAGCCGAAATGGGCGCCTTCATGATGGAAGTTCGGCTGGATGAGCCAGTACAGGTCGATATAGCACATGATGGCCAGCCAAACCGCGCCCACCGAAAGCGCGGCGATATTACGTTTGACATGCCATGACATGAGATAGAGGAACGGAATGGCGAAATGGCACCAGGGCAGCATCAAGCTGATCACTTTCCAGGAACCGGCGGCGCGATGCGCGAAAAACTGGGTTTCTTCCGGCATATTTGCGTACCAGATGAGGAAAAACTGGCTGAATCCGATATAGGTCCAGAATACATTGTGACCGAAAAGGAGCTTGCCGGCATCGTGGAAATGATCCGTGCGGAAAATATCCTTGCGGCCGGTCTTTTTGCGGAGAACGCCGCTGACGAGGATCAGGAAGCAATACTGCAGCACCACCGAACCGGCGAAGAAGTACACGCCGAACATGGTCGAGAACCAGTGCGGGTCCAGAGACATGATCCAATCGAACGCGAAAAAGGTCTGGGTCATGGCGAAGACGGCCGCGGCTCCGGCGGCGACCTTGCCCATCTGGGTGGTCAGGGCGGGATCCTTGCTTCCATCCTGCTTGCGAGAAGTGCGCAGGAAATAAAGGCTGAAAATGGTCCACAAGGCGAAATAAACGGCTAAGCGGATATACAGGAAGGTGGGATTGAGATAGCCCTCCTTGATATGCACGAGATGATCATGCGCGCGCATTTCCGGGTCCAGCCAGGGAAGGAGATCGTGCGCGCCGAATATGCAAGGGATGAACAACAGCGCCATCCAGGGCAGGTTCGCGGAAACGGTTTCGCTGACGCGGCGGATGGTCACGCTCCAGGCGGAGCGGGCCAGGTGCTGGACGAAAACGAAGAAGAACGATCCCGTGGAGATGGCCAGGAAAAAGCAGAAGGCCGTCAGGTATGACGCGAAGAAATCCTTGCGGCTCTGCATGAAGCTGACCACGCAAAGCACCGCGCCGAGCACGCCCACGCCCAAGAAGACGGGCGCGCCTCCCAGTTTCAATTTCAATTGGTAATTATCCTTTGACATCCCTATTCCTTACTTCAGGTTCGCCCGTTCGCTCTCGGGAACATCATTGATGGTGGAGTGGTTGCTCCGTTGCAGGGCGCGCAAATAGGCTACTATGGCCCAGCGGTCCTCTTCGGGTACTTGTTTTCCGTAGGCAGGCATGTTGCGGACACCGTAGGTGATGGTGTGGAAGATCTGCCCGTCGGGCATGGCCACGATGCGATCATCCTGGAAATTGGGAGGTGGGATGGGGAACCCGTGCGCGATGACGATGCCATTCCCCACTCCGGTGCGACCATGGCAAGGCGTGCAATAAATCTGGAAGCGTTCCTGCCCGCGTTCCAGAAGCCTGGCATCGATCTTCATGGGGTTGGCCCCGTAATGTGCCGTATCGGCTCCCCCACGATTGTAAAGATCGTCTTCCTTCAGCAACCCTACAGCCACGGTACCCTCGGGCGGATGTTGCATGACGCGCCCGTCCGGAAACGCGTTGCTGCGTCCGTAGGGCAGCAACTTGGGCTGGAATTCCATGCCGTGTTTGATCCAAATGGGATTCTCTTCGGAAGTCTGGCCACGGCAGCCCAACAGGGCGGATACAAGGGCCAGGCCGATGCAGGCCATTGCGGTGGTGTTTTGGGATTTCAAGGTTTCAATCCTCCACGACTTCGATATTGCGGCCGCCGATGTCTTCCAACAGCTTGCGGGTTTCATCCAGCTTGAAACGGGGATCCCGGGCCTCGATGCAGATGAAGAAGCCGTTATCGGAGAATTTCTTGAAATTCTGGCTGGTGAAAAGGGCATGGTACCAGCGGGGCAAACCATTGAGCACGAGCATGCCGATGATACAGCCGAAAGCCGTGAAAAGGATGCCGGGCTCGAATGAAACCGGTACGAAAGCGGGATAAGGGTTCAGGGGCTTGCCGCCGATTACCACCGGCTGGGCAAACATATTGATCCAATATTGCAAGCCGAATCCGCCGAAGCAGCCGGCCATGGCCATGAACAAGGCGATCCAACCCATGCGGGAGTCGCCGAGGCCCATGGCTCCGTCGATGCCGTGGATGGGGAACGGGGAATGCACGTCCCATTTCTTATAACCTTTGTCGCGGACCTTTTCCGCTGCATGATAGACATCCTTGGGCGTGGCGAACTGCGCCAGTACGCCGAAGACCTTGGGTTTGACGTCGGAGATGGTCTTTTCCATTTCTCAATGTCCTTTGGCGCTGGCGCCGGCCGGCGCATGGTGGTCATCGCCGAAATGCGGGCTTGCTTCCGGCATTACGCCCTTCACTTCCGCGATGGCAAGCTGGGGCAGGTATTTCAGGAACAATAGGAAGAACGTGCCGAACAGGCCGAAAGTCCCGATATAGGTCCAGATATCCACCCATGTGGGGCGATAGTATCCCCAGGAGGAAGGCAGGAAGTCGGCGTGCAAGGTGATTACGATGACGAAGCGTTCGAACCACATGCCGATGTTGATCAGGATGGTGATGATGAACATGATGGGGATATTGAACCGGATCTTCTTGAACCAGAACAATTGGGGGGCGATCACGTTGCAGGAGACCATGATCCAATAGGACCACCAGAATTCTCCCAGGGCGCGGTTATAGAAGGCGAAGCGTTCGTACATGTTGCCCGAGTACCAGGCGATGAACAGCTCCATGCCGTAGGCGTAGCCGACCAAAGAGCCGGTCAGGAGCATGAACTTGTTCATGTTGTCGAGATGATGCATGCGCACCACCTTGTGCAGGCCGAACACCTGACGGGCGATGAGAAGCAGGGTTTCCACGAGTGCGAAGCCCGAGAATACGGCGCCGGCGACGAAATAAGGCGGGAAGATGGTGGTATGCCAACCCGGCACCTTGGACACGGCGAAATCGAAGGACACGATGGAGTGCACGGAGAGCACCAACGGCGTGGAAATGGCGGCCAGAATCAGGTAAGCGCGTTCATAATTCTGCCAGTGGCGTGCGGAACCGCGCCAGCCGAGGGCGAAGATGGCGAGCACGAAGCCGCGCACCTTGGTGGTGGCGCGATCGCGGAAGGTGGCCAAGTCCGGAATCAGGCCCATGTACCAAAACAGCAGGGACACGGTGAAATAGGTGCTGACCGCGAACACGTCCCACAGCAACGGGCTGCGGAAGTTGGGCCATACGCCCATACTGTTCGGGATCGGGAACACCCAATAAATGACCCAGATACGGCCGACATGGATGCCCGGGAAGATACCGGCGCACATCACCGCGAAAATGGTCATGGCTTCCGAGAAGCGGTTGATGGCGGTGCGCCAACGCTGGCGGAACAGGAATAGGATGGCGGAAATCAAGGTCCCGGCGTGGCCGATACCGATCCACCACACGAAATTCACGATGGCCCAGCCCCAACCGACGGGAATGTTAACGCCCCAGACGCCGGTGCCTTCCCAGAACAGGTAACCGATCATGCCTATCATTACGGAGAGCAGGGATAGGCTCATCAGCAGCAGGATCACCCACGTGGAAGTCGGCTTGGTTTCCGCCGGAATGGTGATGATATCGGTAACTTCATGGAAGTCGCCGGTCTCGACCAAGGTCGGCCTGCGTGTCGGGTCGTCGTCGCGATGCAATATCATAGAGGTCCTTGCCTTTTTCCCTTACCCGGTGCCTTTATGTACATGTGCCCAAGTGCCTTTGCGCCTAAGCCTGGATCTTCTCGATGGCCTTGTTGGGATTCCGCACCCGTCCAAGGTACGTGGTCCTGGGCTTGGTGTTCAAATCCATGAGCACGCCGTAATTGCGCGGATGGGACTTGAGCTTGGCCACCCTGCTGGAGGCATCGTTGATGTTGCCGAAAACGATGGCGTCCGTGGGGCAGGCCTGGGCGCAAGCCGGGGTTACGGCTCCGTCCGGGATGGTTTCCTGTCCCTTGTTCTTGAACTGGATGCGGGCGCGGTTGATGCGCTGCACGCAATAGGTGCATTTTTCCATGACGCCGCGGAAGCGTACGGTCACGTCCGGGTTCTTCTGCATGGACAAGGGCGAGTTCTTCCACTGGTTGGTGTAGTTGAAGAAGTTGAACCGGCGCACCTTGTAAGGGCAGTTATTCGAGCAATAGCGGGTGCCGATGCAGCGGTTGTACGCCATATCGTTCAGGCCTTCGTGCGAATGCACGGTCGCGGCCACGGGGCAGACTTCCTCGCAAGGCGCGTTTTCGCATTGCTGGCAGGTCATGGGCTGGAACACCAGCTCGGGATTGTCGATGCTGCCTGTGAAATAGCGATCCAGGCGGATCCAATGCATCTCGCGGCCGCGCAGAACCTGTTCCTTGCCGACAACGGGAATGTTGTTCTCGGCCGTGCAGGCCAGCAGGCAGGTGTTGCAGCCGGTGCAATTGTTCAAATCGATGACCATGCCCCATTGCATGCCGACGGAGAAATCGTAAGTGCCGCGATCGCCGCCTTTGGATGCAGGCGCTTCCGTCCACAAGGATTTCTCTTTGCCGGTGACGGGATCCACGGGATGTTCGTTCCACTTTTCTTCCGAGAAGGCTTCTTCCTTGTTCTCTTCGTAGCCTTCCAGCCCGGCTTCGCGGACGATGGGACGGCCTTCCAGGGACCAATGGTCCTGGGTGCAAGCGACCTCGTACATTCCGCCCGTGGATTCCACCTTCACATCGCCGGCCAGAAAAGGCGAAGCGCTGTTCATAATGGCATAAGCGTCGAAGCCCGTTCCGGTTCCCACCTTGCCGGTGGTGCGGCGGCCATAGCCGAAATGCAAAAGGATGGTTTCATCGGACAGGCCGGGCACGATCCAGGCCACCGCTTCCAGCGACTTGCCGCCGACGGTGACGCGGACCATGGGGCGGTTCCGGTACTCGCCCATGCTGGTTCCCGTCTTGTCCTTGTTGAACAAGTGGGAGGAGACGCCGATCTTGTCGGCGAGCGAAGGCGAAACGAATACGGCATTGTCCCAAGTCAGCTTGGTGATGGGATCCGGCAACTCCTGTAGCCAGGAATTGTTCGCGTAACGGCCATCGTAAAGATTGGGATGGGCGCGGAAGATGATTTCCAAGCCGCCGGCCTTGGGGAGCTTGGCCGCGTAGGCGGTTGCCAATTTGGCTATGCCGTCCTTGACCGCACCGGGATTGACCGAAGCGTATGCAGTCTTGGCGATCACGCCGTCGTGCAGGGATTCGCGCCACTTATGCTCGAAATCCACGCCGCCGATCCGCTTGCGCCAATATTCCTTTACGATGTCATGGCTCTTGCGATGCTCGAAGCCGGACAGGCCAGCCAGCAGTTCGGCCGCGCCCTGGGTGGAATACATGGGCTGGATCAAGGGCTGGGCGATGCTGGCGGTGCCGTCATAGGCGAGCCCGTCTCCCCACTCTTCCATGAAATGGCTGAGCGGCAGATGCCATTCGCTCAAGCTGGAGGTTTCATTGGGCTCGGATCCGAGGTTGATGACATGTTTGACCTTGGAGAGCTTACCCGCGAAGTCGAGATCGGCGGGAGTGGCGAAAGCGGGATTGGAATCCAGAATCACCAAGGTTTCCACCTGGCCAGCGCCCATGGCGGAGGCCAATTCGGCGATGGACTCATAGGCTCCGGCGGACCCGCCGTTGAGCGCCTTGATGACCGAGGGTTTGTATTCCACAGTAACGCCTACGCTACCCAAGGCGACATTCAAGACATGGCCGATGGCATGCGCCAGGGCGGGCTGGTATTTGCCCACTACGACGACCGAGGTTCCCTTGTTTTCCAGGAGATCCTTGGCCAATTCCTTGATGTATGCTGGCTTGACACCGGCCGCATCGGCGCTCAGGGCGCCGATTTCAGCGGCCCATTCGCCCAAGGCCAAGCCTTGCGAAGCCAATTCCTTGGCCACCAGGATAAGAACGCTGACGATCTGCCCGGGCTTGACGCGCAGGCGATGATCGGCGGTGCCGCCAGTGGGCGAAAAGAGCGATTCGACGGAGTACAAGCGGCTCATCTTTTCCGGTCCGAGATCCGGATTGCGGGTGGAGATGAAAGCCTTGCCGTATTTCAGGTGATCGGATTCGGCCTCGGTGAAATCCGCGTCGATGGAAAGCACGCGCTTGGCGGCCTCGAATTTATAATGCGGGTCCAGATCGGCACCCGTAACCGCTGCGATACCCTGCGCTTGAGCATCCCGGTTCACGGCCTCGAAAGTGGTCCATTTGGCATTAGGGTAGGTCTTGAGCACATGGGCCTTGAGCTCCGCCAGCGAAGGCGACCCGATATAGCCGCTCAGGAAACGCAGACCCTGGCCGCCATTCTGCTTATAGCCCGCGAACAAGACATCCGCTTCCGACCAGAAGGCGCTCCACTCGGAGCTTTGGCCGCCTTTGACGGGGGTCTGGCTGCGTTCCGGATCGTACAGACCGAGTACGGATGCCTGATGGTATTTCCCCGTGGCACCCAGGCTGGAGGGATGCTTGGGATTGCCTTCCACCTTGGTGGGACGGCCTTCATGGCTTTCGACGAGCAATCCAACCGCTTCGCCGCCCACTGACATGGCGGTGGCATAGAATTGGGGTACTCCCGGAATCAGGCTTTCCGGCATTTTGTTGTAAGGCAGGATATTCTGATCGGGACGGCGTACTATTTTGCAACCGGATACGCCGGCCAGCGCCATGCCGGCGCCCATCACCTGCAGGAACTTCCGGCGGGAAACGCCGGTGCCCATCTCGGACGCGCCTTCGGGGAATTCACGCTCGAGGAAATTCTTGAACTCCGGGGCCTCCCCAAGTTCATCCAGGCTTTTCCAGTATTGCTTACCGGTATTCTTGGGGTCCAGATTTAACGATGACATGTATTGCAATCCGTTCTGGTATTGACGTGATACTTTTCCATGAACTTCAGGCCATTCTCAACCGGGTCGCCATCCGGGCGCCAGGCTAGATTGGTCACGAGTTTCCGGTCGCGGATATTCTTGGCGGGGTTGCGATGGCAATCCAGGCACCATGACATGCTGAGGGGCTGGTCTTCGCGGACCACTTCCATCTGGTCTATGCGGCCATGGCAGCTGACGCAGCTGACGCCCTTGTTTACGTGGGCGCTATGGTTGAAATAGGCGAACTCGGGGAGTTTATGCACGCGCACCCAGGGGATGGGGCGGCCGGTGGCGAATGCCTCCCGGATCTTCACGATTTCCGGCGAGTTGGTTTTCACCGTGGTATGGCAATTCATGCACACTTCGGTGGGAGGCACGCCGGCGAACTGGCCGCGCTCCACGTTGAAATGGCAATAGCGGCAATCGATGCCCATGGTGCCCGCATGCAACTTATGGCTGTAATGGATGGGTTGTTCCGGCTGAAATCCGACATTCAGGTGCTTGGGCGAACCCCAATACCAGAAGAGGAATATGAGCACGTTGAGAAGTACGAAAGCGGATACCGCGGCGACCGCCGGGATCTTATTGGTCCACTTTGGGAATACCATTAAGTAGCTCTCCGTTGCAGGAGTTGAGCGAATAGGAAAATGATTTTGTCCGATGCCAGCATCAACGGCGCAAAAGATAAGTAAGCGCTTTTTGAAATTCAATCCATTCGATCAGGATGATGAAGAAAATTTTTCCATTGCCTTCGCTGATCCGGAATCGGATCCTATGCGATCGCACTACGGAACGGAAGGGAACAATTGGGAACTGTTGTCACGAGCGGGCGGGCTGGGTTGGCAAGGAACCGTAAACCCGAATCCTAACCGGTGCAGCCACAAGCGGTTAACGCCGAGCATTCGAGACGCGAGCGTCGCCTCGAGCGATGGCCACGTCGCGCCGATGCTACCTCGACGGCGGAAAGCAGCCAAGCTGATCGGACGATGCGCAGTCATCCCTTCTCCCTCGAAGGAGGGCGGGATGCGGTCAGACGAAAAGGATGGCCTTGTCCCAAGCCATCACCAGTAACAACATCGGGAGATAAGCGAGAGAGGTTAAGAACAGAGCGCGCGCCGCGGGACGATCGCGCCGACGCGCCAGGGAAACCGCGGCCAACATGAAATAGCCGCCACCGATCAAAGCCATGGCCAGATACCAG
>JBDSWM010000037.1:0-10699 GCA_039926685.1 Fibrobacteria bacterium
TGCACGGCAACCAGGATTTCCTTGATCTTGCGTACAATGAGCGCTCGGGATTCAGGAAGAGGTTTTTGGCCAATTGCTGGGTGAGTGTGGAAGCGCCCCGGGCGCGTTTTCCCATCAGGGCGGGAAGCAGGGCCGAAGGATAAGCGGCCAGATCGACGCCCCAATGCTTGTAGAATTTCTGATCCTCGATGGCGAAAACCGCCAGCTTCTGCGCCTTTGGGATTTGCGCCGCCCGGGTCCAGATGCGCCGCTGGGTGAAGAACTCGTGCACCAGGGCCGTGTCCTTGTCGTAGACCTTTGTGATCAGATTGGGTTCGATGCGCTCCATGGTTTCCAGGGAAGGAAGCGAACTGGAATAATGATGCACCACCACGCTTGTCAGCGCGACGCCCGCCAAAGGGAAGAATCCCATGAACGCGATCCAGCGGAACAGGCTGCGGCGGTACGCGGGCTTGCCCAGATCCCGGCGGACCATGCGGAACCAATCGGAGAATAGGGAGGTGATTCCCCGGATTAGTTTAGTGAACATGCAGGCATAAGGTAAAAATTACTTCGAGGTTATTTTTAACACGCAGGTCCGTATCGGCAAGCAAGGGGAGCTCAGCGATGGTTTCAAGGATCATTCGGAACAGGATCAGAGCCGCCATAGTGCTGGATTGTTCCTTGCTTTCCTTCGCCGGCTGGAGCTCGGACGAGCCTTCCGATACGACACCACCCGATCCTATGATAAACCTGGAAAAGTCGCAAGGGAAATACCGCTTCGGTGTCAGCGACACCATTGCCATCGGCTTCGGAGAGAAAATCGATAGGGCCGGCTTGGCCATCGGTATTGCGCCCGAGGCTTTGGAACACCGGTTCCAGGGCGCATCCATAAACGCAAAAAAGCGGGTAATACCCGCATGCTTCCGGAAAAAGTCGCCTAAATGGTGCCGGTAGGCTGACAGAATGCCTGAGGTTGTTTATCTTTCCCCTTCCCCAAATTATGCGGGTGTGGCCAAACTGGATAAGGCATCTGACTACGAATCAGAAGATTCCAGGTTCGACTCCTGGCACTCGCACTTTTCTCCTCCCTTAAGTCGAATTTTAAAGCGGGCCCTTGTTCCGGGGACCGCCAGGGGAGGGGCACTACAGTTCGCAACGCCCGGAATCAAGGGGAGTGAAGCAACACTCCCACGGTCAGGCGCACATCGCGATTGCGCCATTCTTTCACATCCCCATTGGCCCCGCTCAACAAATTGGTGAAACCGTGGGAATACCTGGCATCGGCGGTCAAGGAGATCGCGGGTGCCAAGCCGAAATCGACCCCGGCTCCCACCTGCCCAGCCAATCCCGTCCGCTCCACGTCGGAACTCCCCAGATCGTCCGAGGCCACCACATGGCCGCTGGCATTGGTGTTGAATACCAGGTTGGGACCCAGGAAACCGTAAACCCCCAGTCCGGGCAATCCCAGGCGCGCCTTCAGCAGCACGGGTACTTCCAGGTTCACGAATCGGCCTCGTCCGGGATCGGCATTACCGTCGCCATCGAAATCGACGCCGCTTTCCACCAGCATCGGATCCACCATCAATCCCAGGAAGGGGAGCAGCATGCCCATTTCCACGCGCCCGCCGAATGCCCAACCCGTAATGGAGTGGGTATCCCTCCCCTTCACATCCGCATTCGCGAGATTGAGGCCCGCCAAGGGACCTACTCCGAACCCTTCGGAGCGGCTTGCCATGGCCATCACACAAATAGCGCTCATTCCAGCCAACTTTGCAGCCAACTTCATTTTTCCAGCCAACATATCCATCTCCTTCTTTTCCCGGGCTTCTTTTTCCCCGCGCATTATCATTGCCGGGATGTCTTCGCCGGGTAAGCAGCTTGAAACAAGATTATGCAAGCGCGGGAAGATAGGGCGGAAACCGGAATATGAGGTGGCGAGGGAACGCGAAGGAATTTTCCCACAGCCTACGGAATTACATATATTTCGGGCATGAGCATCGACAACATCGCGTCCGTCATTTTGGAGAAGCTGCGCGGCATCGCCCAGACTGAAACCGTGATCGGCAAGCCGATCGTGGTCGACAACACCACCTTGATCCCCGTCTCAAAGGTTTCCTTGGGATTCGGATTGGGAGCCAACACCGGCAAGTCGGAATTGAGCGGATCGGGCGGCGGCCTCACCGTTGAGCCCATCGCTTTCATCGTGGTGAGCGAAGGCAATGCCCGCCTCATGAGCCTGACCAGGGAAAAAGACGTGTTCGGGAAAGCCATAGATATGGTCCCGGACGTGCTCGCGATGTTGAAGAAGGACAAGGCTTAACCAGTCCCCGGTTCCGGCCTCCCTACCTGGGAGGCTTTCCCTTCAGACCTTAAATCAGACCATTTCCTTGAAGCGCTTCTCCAGGATGGCCCGGACTTTATCCGTTTCGGGAGGGCATTCGGAAATCGGGTTGGCGTATTTCGCCATCACGCCCAAGAGCTCGGCCTTATGGTACTTGGTCTTGAACTCCGAGAATTTGAGGCCATGGGCTGTGGATACCACCACGATACGATCCTTGCGCGAGACGGCTTTCTCGTCCACCATCTGCATCAGGGCTCCGATGGCCACGCCGGTGTGGGGATCGCAGTACAGTCCGGTGCGATCGGCCAAATGCGCCGCGTTGGCCAATTGCTCTTCGGTGACCTCGTAAACCATCCCCGAATATTTTTTCAGCACGCGCACGGCGCGTTCATAGCTGACGGGATTGCCTATCTGTATCGCCGAAGCTTCCGTCTTCCTGGCTTGCATGGGCGCGAACTCGGCATATCCGGTTTTGTAGGCGCGATATAACGGGTTCGCGTTCGCCGACTGGGCCACCACGATGCGCGGTTTCCGATCGATCAGTCCCAGCTCCAGCATCATGTCGAAGCCGCGGCCTAGCGCGGATACGTTGCCGAGATTGCCCCCCGGGATGATGATCACGTCCGGCACTTCCCAGCCGAATTGCTGGCAGAGCTCCACGCTGATGGTTTTCTGGCCTTCGATACGCAGGGAGTTCATGGAATTGGCCAGGTACAGGCCTTTGTCCTCGGTGATATCCTGCACCACCTTCATGCAGCCGTCGAAATCCGTATCCAATGAAAGGACGATGGAACCGTTCGAGATGGGCTGGATCAGTTGGGCCACGCTGATTTTATTGCCGGGCAGGAAGACCACGGAGGGAATGCCCGCAGCCGCGCAATAGGCCGCGAGAGCGGCGGAAGTGTCGCCAGTGGAAGCGCAAGCCACGGCCTTGATGGGAACGCCCAGGCGCCGCATGCGATTCACCTGGGAAACCAGCACCGTCATACCCAGATCCTTGAAGGACCCGGTGTGGCTGTTGCCGCAAAGCTTGACCCATAAATCATCCAGGCCCAGATGTTCCCCGAAGCGTTTGCCGTAGAAAAGGTTGGTCCAGCCTTCGTTCAAGGAGATGATGTCCTCATCCGCGATGCCGGGCAGCACCCATTCCTTCTTGCCCCAGACGCCTGAAGCGTAGGGCCATTGATGGCTTCCGCACCGGGATTCGAAAAGGGTTTTCCATTCCCGGGCGGACCGGGTATGCAATTGCGCCATATCGTGCTCTACTTCGAGCAATCCGCCATCCGAGTCACGATAAACCACCTGGTCCAACGGAAAGGTGTTGCCGGTGTGATATCCCTTGAAGCGCGCGCTGAAGGCCATGCACCCTAATGTAGGAATTTCCCGTCGGTGATTTTTCCCAGGCCGGAATATTTATATTTTCACGCGGTTCTCCCTCATGCAGGGATCGACTGGACGGGCGAATTTCCCCTCCATTTGCAAAGCCTGGATTTGCAGAAAGCCTGATTCCCCCTATGGGCGCCAAGCCGATTTTTCCCCTGCTTTTTTCGAGCCGAGCTACAGTCCGGGTCCTAGCGATAGGGGCGGCGGCATTGGCCGTCTCCTCCTGCATTTCCGATGGCGCCAACCGCACCGGCGGAGCCTATTTGGCCGAGCAAGGCATCCTGCTCCAGGATCCGCTGTACCATGTGATCCTCAAGAATCTCCCTGTCGATAGCTTTTGGACCACGGACGCCGAGCCGTCCCATATCGGGGATAGCACCATGCTGGTGGGAAGCCAGGGCGACTTCACCGCCGAAGGCCGCCTCGCATTCCATATCAACGATACCGCAATCCTATATAGGATGAGCGCCGAGGATTCCACATCTTTCAAGCTCTCGCTCGGATTTCCGCCCTATACCGCCGGCCTCAGCGCCATGAAAGCATCGGTGCGATCCGATACCACCGCCCTCATCGACTCGGTGCCCATCGAGGTGAAAACCTGGGAGATAACCGACCAAGGCCTTTCCGACGATCAATGGGCGGACACCCTGCAGGCTTGGAATAGGCGATATCTCTTTCGGGACGACACCTTAGCGGTGATGGACACGTCCCGCATGGTCCGGGATACCATTTATCTCGGTTATCAGGATGCCTATACCCACAATACGCCTCAAGCCAAGCCTTTGCGCAACCTGCACCGCCGCTTGGTCGAGGCCCGAGGGGCCAGGCATTTCCTGGAAATGCGTCTGACCCGTATTTCCCTGATCCCGCAGGACGCTCCCGCCGGCATGCTGCGGCTGGGAGGCTATACCGGTTCCACTGAAGCCGAATTCGTCTATTCGCCCATTCTCCTGTTCGGAAGTTTTGACAGCACGGTAAATACGCCTTCGGAAAACCGCTTGGCGACCTACCTGATCTCCCGCCTCACCAGCAGTAACAATTACACCCTGAAGTATGCCGGCCCCCGCACCGATATGGTGACCGGCAAGACGCGCGGCCTGCACGTCATCCTGGATCGCGAGGCCTTGTTGGATAGCATCGATGCGGCCTTGGAAAGGCAGGGAAAGACCCCGCAGCCGCGACCCACGGCGGCGGATTTCGATCTCGCTTACTTCGTACCCTTCGCGAAAATGTCCTTGCCGTTGGATACGACCAAGTCAATCTGGGAAGGCGGATTCCCGCTCGTCTTCAACAGCGTCTCTTCCGTGGATACTCTCCTGGGAGACACGATCACCGGCGGCATCCGGCTCGATACGGTTCTGCTCAATACATCCAAGGTGCTCTGGCATACTTATGAAATCGGGCATTTGGAAAACGTGCAGGACGAGGTAAGCTTGGCCTATTCCGCCTTCAAAAGCGAATCCGACAGCGCCATGCGTAGAGTGATATTGCGGTTCTCGCGGGATTCCTCCATTAACGACACGGTTTACCTGCGGCCGGGGGAAACCCGGCAACGCCTCACCAGCTTGGCGGGCTTCGGACCCAACTCCCTGACCCTGGATCTGACCGCCAGCGGGGATACCGTGTTCGTACGGAATTATCTGACCCGTTCCAAGCTGGCTGAAAACAATGAATTCCGCGACCCGGAAACGGGGGAAAGAATCGACGATTTACTCAAGCGCTTGCCTCGGTTCCTTCAACCCGGCCAGGACAATTTGACATTGCGGGTGACCAACGGAATCCAACGTCTATTGAACCGGGTCCAGTCCAACGCCAATATACTGCAGGATTTCCAGTTCCAGCCCAACGGCTTGGCCGCAGTGGATCCGAAAAACGCGTCCGGAGAGAGTGGCGTACCCCTGGTCGTGCGCTTCCCCGTCCTGTCCGTGGTGGCGCCGGCCATCGAAAACGGCAAGCTTAAGGTCGACGTGGATCTATACCTCTATCCTTTGAAGGCGCGCTGAAATGGGCTTACTTTCGTTCTGTAATTCGCGGTTGATTTCCGCTGGCGCCGCCTTCGGGCTTCTGGTCTCCGGCTCGCACGGCGGCACTTCGCCTTTGAGCAGCATCAAAGAAGGCTTTGGATTGGAGGTCAGTTCTTATAATTCCCGGGAAAAGGCCATGGGTGAGGCCGGTATGGCCTCCGTGAACCGGATTGGACCCTCGTTGCCCAACCCTTCAAAAACCGCATTCAACGAGAAAACCTCTTTTTCAGCTACTTTCGATACCGATGTGGACTATCTCCAGGACGACCTGACCTCCAACCGCACCACATCCTTCATCATCCCTGATATCGCCCTGAATTTCCAAACCCGCTGGCCCTTGAATGTGGGCGCTTATTACCGCCAGCGCTTCCACCGGAACTATACCATTGAGCCGCTGGTGAAGGCCGATCCGGATGTGGCTGAATCCTTTACGACGGAAGGTGGAATTTTTGAATTGGCGACAACGGTAGCCTACGCTCCCAAGCCCTTTCTGGCTTTGGCACTCGGCTATCACTTTCTATTGGGCCGGGAAAGGACCATCGAAAGCGCCGCTTTCAACCAAAACCCCAATAATGATGACACATACAACAGCAAGAACCTGAACGGGGATACCGTTTCCACCCGGAGCCGAGGAAACTACCCTTCCGCCTCCGTGACCTTCCGGCAGAAGAGTTTCAGCCTGGCCGCCAGCGCCACCTTGGCTACCTCCCTAGATAGGACCTTCACCAGGTCGATCAGCAATATCTCATCCTCTGAGCAGAGCGGGGATACGCGGGATCTGCCCTGGACCCTGCAAGTCGGCGGCGCCTTCAAACCCCGCCAGAATCAAACCATAGTGGCCGATTTTGCGTACGAAGCGTGGGATAATGCCTATTCCGAGTTATTGAATCCGGCGATGCGCATGGGCGCAGGTTACGAATTCCAGGGCAATGGAACGGCTTACGAAGCGTATTACAGAAAAGTGGCCTACCGAGGAGGGGTAGGTATTGAAAGGTTATATTTGGACGAGACCAATCACTATTTTGCGACTTTGGGGGCCGGCTTGCCCTTGGGTCGAAGGGGGAACCTTTTCGATATCGCATTAAAGTATGGACATCGAGGTCAGCTAGAAAATAGTTTATGGTCTGAGGATTATTTGCAGCTTTCTGTGACCTTGACCGGTGTCAGCGTCTGGGGACAACCTGTCCGCAAACGCAGATAGCCGGTACGAATACCTGGAGGTTCGACGGTGAAAAACAAAGTGGACAAGAACTCGAAACGACCTTCCGGGAAATCCAAATCCCCTTCCGCATCGGACACCAAGAATAAAGGAAAGAGCGCAAAGCCTTCCAAGTCGGCTCCTTCTCCTGTACCCGATAAGAAGGCGAAATCCGGCAAAGACGCGAAACCGGAAAAGGGCGTTGTCTCGAAACAGGCTACCCCCCAAGGCAAATCCTCTGACCGTGAAAACTCCGGCAAAGCGTCCTCATCTCCTTCCCAAGCCAACCGCAAAACCAATGCTCCCGTTTCCAAGCGTCCCGCCACCCTGAAACCTTCCGCGCGCGCGCGCGGAAAAGCGGAATCCGCGGAAATGGCGGATGAACTGGGCCTGGAAGAATTCTCCATTTCTTTGATCAAAGCCGGGGAAACCAAGGAGCGCATCTGGCGCACCAAGAACTTCCAACAATACGCCGCGCAAAAGGAGTTCGGCTTCCCGGATCTGGCTCCGGAATTGCCCGGTCATTACAATCAGCCCGCCTTGGTCCTGATGCCCAAGGATCCGGAATACATGTTCTGCTATTGGGAGCTTACGTCCAACTTGGTAGAGGAAAAGAGCCGGGAAAAACTACCCGGAAACAATTACCGCGAAACCCTGAAGATCAATTGGGAATCCAAATCCCTGTTCGAGCCCAATTTCACCTTCATCCCGGTATTTTTTTGGGCGCGTAAATGGTATTTCGGCGTCCCTCAAGTGGGTCAGCGCTACCAGGTGGAATTGGGCTGGCTGTCCGAAGGCGGGCATTTCATCTCCATTCTCAGCTCCAACCTTTCCGAGCTGCCGGAAAGCTGGGCAACCACCCAGAAGCGACTTGCCAATCAAGGCGAGGTGTTGGCTTATTCCTCCAGACATACCAAGACCTTGGGTAGTTCCGAACATATGGTGGTCGAAGACAGCCGCTCCTTCATGCAGGAATGGAATCTCAGCTCCGAAAGCATGACATCGTCCTCCTGGTCGCGTGGCGCATCCGGGGAAACCGACGCTTCCAAAAATGGCAAAGCGAGCGAAGCCCCCCCCTCCGGCCGCGCCAAGCCGCGTTCCGCGTCCGCCAAAACGCGCTTGGAGGTCTCGGGAAAGGTACGCCCCGGCACCCAGGTTTCCGTCAGCGGCAATCCGGTATTCATCGACGGGCAGGGGCTTTTCAAAACCGAATTCCCCTACCAAAAAGACAGCCTGACCCTGGAACTGACCTCCCCCACCGGCGCCAGCAGATCCTTCACCTATGATCTCAAGGAGTTGGTTCTGAACTGATGGGTTACCTGAATTTCGTCCTGCACGCCCATCTGCCGTACGTCCGACATCCCGAACACGCCCGCTTCCTCGAAGAGGATTGGTTTTTCGAAGCGATAACCGAGACCTACATACCCCTGCTCCAGGAGTTCGAGGCCTTGGCCAAGGACCACCTGCCTTTCAAGATCACCATGAGCCTCACCCCGCCCCTGTGCGAGATGCTGGCGGATGAATTACTGCAAACCCGTTACATTAATCACATCAATCGTTTGCGGGAATTGGCTGAAAAGGAATGCACCCGCACCAAGAACGATCCGGCCTTCTGCTACCTGGCGGCCATGTACCGCAATCTTTTCGAGAAATGCCATAAGGTGTTCAATGGCTATGATCGCAACCTTCTGAACGGCTTCCGGAAGTTCCAGAAGATGGGGAACCTGGAAATCATCACCTGCGGCGCCACCCACGGATTCCTCCCTAATCTCAGGAATTCGCCCCGCTCCGTGGAAGCCCAATTGGAAGTGGCGGTGGGGAATTACTGGAAGCATTTCGGTCAGGAGCCCTGGGGGATTTGGCTGGGGGAATGCGGCTATTACCGCGGCTTGGACAAGCAGATCAAAGCCGCCGGGCTCAAGTATTTCTTCGTGGATACGCATGGCATCCTGCAGGGAGAGCCGCCCTCTCCCAAGGGCAATTACGCGCCCATCGAGACTCCCCACGGCGCCTTCGCGTTCGCCCGGGATCAGGAATCCTCCAAAGCGGTATGGTCCGCTGAAGAAGGCTATCCCGGGGATTTCCGCTACCGGGAATTCTACCGGGATGTCGGGTTCGATCTGGACATGAAATACATCGGTCCCTACATCCATCCCATGGGACTGCGCATCAATACCGGCATCAAATACTACCGCATCACCGGCAAGGGCAATTACAAGGAACCATACGTGGAAGCGGAGGCCAAGCAGGCCACGCAGGAGCATGCCGAAAATTTCATCTTCAACCGCGACAAGCAGGACGAATGGCTTTCCACCCGCCTGGATACCCCGGCTTGCATCGTATGCCCTTACGACGCGGAGTTGTTCGGCCATTGGTGGTACGAAGGGCCCATGTTCCTGGGCAAGGTGATGCGCAAGGTCCTGACGGAAAAGGATCATCGCGTGCATCTCTCCACTCCTCGCGATTACCTGCTGTCCCATCGCGATGTCCCGCATTCCGATCCAGCCTTCTCCTCATGGGGCGCGGGCGGGTACGCGGACGTTTGGTTGAACGGCAGCAACGATTGGATATATCCCCATCTGCATAAGATCGGAAACCTGATGCAGGAGGTTGCCAACCTTCCGGCCGGAAACGAACAGGATAGGCGCGCGCGCAACCAGATGGCGCGGGAACTGCTGCTGGCGCAATCTTCCGATTGGGCCTTCATCATGAAAACAGGCACCATGGTCGATTATGCCGTGAAAAGGACCAAGGTCCACGTGCATAATTGCCTGGAACTGCACCGGCAAATCCGCACCGGGTCCATCTACGAACCCTTCCTCCAGAACCTGGAGTCCACGGACAATATCTTCCCCGAAATCGATTATAAGGTCTATGCTTCATAGACCCGTCCACGCTTTATAGACCCCTATTCGCCTCGAAAACCCGTCCTTGCCGAAAGTTTGCCGTTTTCGGGGCAATCGTTACCCTGCTTACAATCGCTTTAACAGGAAGATCCGTGGGGCTGATGCGGAAGCCAGTTTCGCCCAAATAGCACGAATGCCGCCTATGCGGGGACGCAACGGGCATAGGCACGGAACCGAGACATTAGAGCTGATTACGTCGATTTCGAGAACGCCTACCATGAAAGCACCCCGTGCACTAAATCGATGTTTGCCGCCTTGCGATTTTTTTCCGGATTTGAGCTTTATCGGGACAATTGGTTAAAAAAAAATCAACCGATTTTCCAAGCCACGGGTTCCAGCCGGAATTATTATAAGCCCATACCAGTGTACGGAGATGGAGGCGATTCCATGGGGAATTTCAGCACAATGCTGCTCATCTTGGTTTTCCTCGTGATCGGGGTGACCCTGGCGATACTATTGCTCGCGGTTTTGCGGGAAACCTTGTTCTGGTACTGGCGCTCCAAAGGCGTAATGCAGGAACCTGAAGATATACTCAACAGACCGCATGAAACGGCCATGATCATCCGCAAGAGCATAGCTGGCATGAAATCGGGACTGGCGCCCGGAGCGAACAGCCGAATCCCTACCGCTAAATCCGTCGCGGCGGAAAAGGGCGTTCCGCCCCATCCCGGATTTTCCGAACCTTCGCTTTAGATTCCCGCTTTCGACATCATGCCGTTTTCCGCAGCAGGTTTCGGACCCGGATCATCAGTTCATAGGATGTGAAAGGCGCCACCATATAATCATCCGCGCCCGCGCGGAAGCCGCGCGCGAGCGCCTGATCGGCGCCGAGGACGGCCAGCATCAAAACCGGCACCCGGTTTCC
>JBDSWM010000038.1:0-21034 GCA_039926685.1 Fibrobacteria bacterium
AGAGGTTCTAGCGCAATAATCCGCGTAAGGGATTGATGGAGATCGATTTGCAGAGAGGCAGGAGGGGCGGAGGACGTGGGGTGAAGCTAATTCCGAGTAATCAGGCTAGGGGTCCGTGAAGGTTGGAACCATGAAAAGAACGGATGTTTTTTCCAAAAAAAAGAGATCCGAAGTTATGGCTGAAATTACCTCCACAGGTAATGCCACTACTGAATTAGCTTTGATCAAAATATTTAAAGAGAATGGAATCCATGGATGGCGAAGGCATTTGCCATTTCCAGGCAAGCCGGATTTCACTTTTCCTAAAGAAAAAGTCTGCGTTTTCGTACACGGTTGTTTTTGGCATGGCTGTCCGAAATGTTCTCGCTTACCGAAAAGCAACATTCCTTACTGGTCCGCGAAAATTCTGAAGAATCAAACAAGGGATAAAAGGGTTGCTCGAAAACTTCGCGGACTAGGATTCTCTGTGTTTACTTTTTGGGAATGTGACCTTCCTCGCGCGAGTCAATCACACCTCATTTCGAGGCTTGCACGCGCCTTGAAATTCAAATCCAAATGGCCTAGCAAAAGTCGCTTGGTCTCAGTCAAATTTTCATCCAATTTGCAAATCCATAAAAATCAAGGCGTTAAACCTCTTGTGCTTTTAGGTGCAAGTTTGTACACTTACCCCATCATATGAATCTAAAAGTTGGGTCATTTTTTTCCGGAATCGGTGGCTTCGAGCTGGGTTTTGAAAAGGCCGGTTTTAAAACCGTTTTTCAATGCGAAATTGACCAATTTTGCCAACGTGTACTGGGCGATAAGTGGCCCAAGGTTAAAAGATTTACGGACATAAGGGAGATTGATGAAAAAGAATTACCGACAGCCGACGTCTGGACGGGAGGATTCCCTTGTCAGGACTTATCACTCGCCAGAATGGGAAAGCGGGAAGGTCTCGGAGGATCAAAGTCAGGCTTATTCTTCCAATTCGCAAACCTCATCAAGCAGCGAACCCCACGAGTTATTCTTATCGAAAATGTTCCAGGTCTCCTTAGCTCCCACGAAGGAAGAGATTTCGGAATCGTTCTCAGTACGCTGGCCGAAATCGGGTATAGTGTCGGATGGCGTGTGCTTAACAGCAAATTTTTTGGAGTACCTCAGTCCCGTCAAAGGCTCTACCTTGTTGGGTGTTATAGAGACGGGCAAGGTCCATCAAAAATACTTTTTGACGCCGAACGCCGCGGAGGGGATCCTGCGAAGAACAAAAAGAATGGGACGAAACCTATTCCCACCTTTAAAGACGTCATTGGAAAAACTGGCAAAGAAAAACCAGTCTACCAAGCAATAGCATATTGCCTGTACGCCACTTCTGCTAGGCACACTGGGACGGACTGGAGTCGTACTTATGTTTCTTATCCTGATAAAGGGATGGTAAGGCGGCTAATTCCTAAAGAGTGCGAAGGAATTATGGGATTTCCAACTGGATGGACTGACGTTGGAAGACCAGATGAGAATGAAGAAGTAATTGACTCGCACAGATACCATGCTCTAGGCAATGCTGTGACACCGCCCGTGATTTATAGTTTAGCAGCGAACATCAAAGATTATCTAGAAAATTACATTTGAATTTATTTGGTCCAGATAGTCTGGATTTGGCCAATAAATTCTATTGGATGGTAGCCTTGCTTCAGGGATAGGCCCGAGTAACTGATTGAAGTACTCAACCGAAAACCCCTCTGGATTGTCTCTTACTTTTTGATTCAGCCTGACAACATATTCCGAGTTGTCGCGATTAAATGTCAGATACAACAAGCCCACATCGAATGCCCAATGGCACAAGCCATTAAGACAAAGGCCATTTTGCGGCGAATTTATCCCTGATGTCGCCCAAGGTAAAATGTGAGCTGCCTCAACCCCAGCAACCCGAATGTTGCTCGTTGACGGCAGGCTGGCCCCAGAAAATACGCACTGGTACCGATAAATTTCCTTTATTTTCCGGCTAAATTCCTTTGCCTTGGGACCCCGTATCTTAACCATTCGCATTCTGATAATATCTTCAAGAAGGGAGTCTTTTTGGCTTTCAGAATCATTTTCGTTTTTGGGTTCAGCAATTAGGATTTCATCCAATTTATCAGGATCCGAATAGTAGAAATCCAGATTATTTTCTTTAACATATTGAAAAATCTCTAGAAGCTGGTTTTCGATTTCTTCTAATGGCTTGGATGACTGCGCCAACTCTCTTTTTACTTCTTCAAAAGTGGCCCGAATCTCGGGTCTGCTCACAGAATCAATAATATTTTGGACTTCAATGATTCTGGACGCCACAGATATTGTTACTTCTTTATCTCCGGCTTTTGCCGTAATGTTTTTGGGCCTTAAGACGACCTCGCTGGAGCCGATTGATACCACGTCTACGTCAATAGATATGATTGAGTAGTTGGTCTTGAAGACCTCTCCTCCGATGGTTTTGTTCAGCTCCCTTATTGGTTTTTTAAATAGAAGTAAACTTGAAAGTAATCGATAGGCGTGAATAGCTTTTGACCCTTTCTCCAACCTGATTCTTGGCTTGCCTTGGCCCTTTTGTATTTGCAATGATGATTTAGAATCAAATTGAAAGCCTGGAAAAAGCTCAATATAAATCCTTTTCATATTGAGATCGGAGGTGTGGACCGCGCCTTGGGAACCAGCGATTTCATATTCACCACGTCCACCGCTAGTACGAAGCATGATTTTCATAATTAGACCCTAGACAACCTTTTGAACAACTCTGCTTGCCAAAATTAGAAAAACAAATATGTGCTGACACCCGGAGCTAAAATGCGATCCTTTCTTCGACGTTTTCTTTCCTGTATTCTGTCTTATTGGGGGGTGGTTTTGATTTTGAATTCATTTTATGTGGGGGTAATTGTACATAACTACCACTTGTGCGATGAAGTTCGCTACAAGTGATAGTTGGGCAACCTAGTGCGAAGCCCCCTCCCCCCCCATCAACCCATCCACCGGACTCTTAATCCTCGCCAACCCATGCACTGCCACCCGCGTATACCGCTCCGTCGTCTTCGAACTCGAATGCCCCAGCAACACCTGAATGTACCGCAAATCCGTACCCCCTTCCAAAAGGTGCGTGGCAAAGGAATGCCGCAAACTATGAATGCCGCCTTGTTGAACGATCCCCGCTCGCAAACAGGAGTTTTTGAATACCATCTGGAACGTTCGGTTGGTCAGTCGGGAGCCTGGTATTCCGGACTCGAATAGATAGGTCAACGGAGAATAGTGCTTCAGGTAAATATGAATGGGCGCCGTCATACTGCCGGGAAGCATGACAACCCGGTCCTTGCCTCCCTTTCCCTTTCGAATCAGGATAGTGCCTCTTTGAAAATCGATATCGGAAATGCGTAGAGAAGACAACTCGCCCACCCGTAAGCCGCATCCATATGCAAGGGCCATGGCCAGCCTATGTTTCGGATTGCCGATGGACTCCAGCATCCGCCTTACCGTTTCCGTACTCAGTACATCCGGTAAGGTTTGATTCTCCTTAAGCCGGGGAATTCCTTCTAGACGGAGTGGCACCTTGAGGACATGAGTGAAAAAGAACGCGACACCGTCGCGGTACAGGTTGACCGTGCTGGCTGAAAGACCATTGCGGTCGTGGAGTTCGGCGAGAAAGGTTCGGATTTCTGTTGACCGGATCGTCCTGGGGTCGCCGGGGCGGAACGAGAGGAGTTTCCTTAAGGCATGGAGGTAATTTTTTGCGGTTTCCTTGGAGTAGTTGCGGGCACGGATTTCCAGACTTAGGCGGTTCGACCAGTATCCCGTCCAATCTGTCTTTCCCATGAGCCGCTCCTTCGAGTTGACTCAAGGTTAAGTTAGCGAACTGGGTTGGATGGGCAGTGATGTGAATCATGTCCGGATCGCCTGAGTTTCGGTGAATTTGTGGTGCCACCTGGAATCAGGGTTGCGCGAAATAATCGGACAGTGCGCCTTTCTTATGCGTCAGGTAAGGGCTTTGCCAGGTATCGTTGCCGTCCAGGAATCCGGACCAGCCCTTCTTCTTCTTGCGGGCCAGGTCCGCTTCCACGGCTCGGAAGCGGTAATGGTCGTATACGTCCAGAATGTGCACGGCATAGGCGGCGGCCAGGGCCGGATCACCTTGCACAATGACCAGGTTTTCATCGTTGGAATAGGAGGCCTTATAGCCCAGGTTATGGCTGCCGAGGATGACGGTACAATCCGGGGAGCGGGGATCGATGACGACCAGTTTGTCGTGGATGATGGCGCCAAAGCCCTGACGCGCGGTCAGGGTTTCCATTCCCAGGTCTCCCAGAAGGTGGTGGTCGTCGATGGCGGCGGCGCGGACCAGGGAGACGTTTCCGTTGTCGTAGGTGTACGGAGAGGCTCCGGTCTGAATCACGTTTTCGTCTTCGTCCTTTTGGGTCGGCACGTAGTTGGGCATGGCCATGGGGCTGGATACGGCTCCTGTGACCAGGAGCTGGGAGTCCTTGATGCCGATATTGATGGCTTCGCCTATGATGCTGTCTTTGCCGGTCTGGCTGGGATAGAAGGCGAGAAAAAGAATGGCCTCTTTGGCCAGGCGCATCAGGCGGAACACATCGGCTAGGTCGGGGGGGACCGGGGTCGGCTTGTCCTTGTACTTGGGATATCTCCTTTCGGGGCGGTTGGGAGAGAACCACAATTTGATCCGCGCGCCTCCGGGAAGGGTTCCGGAAAAGCCGGTCGCATTGGCGGTACGGAGGGCGGCACCTTGGTTATTGGCGCTCATGCCTTCGCTCAGGGGGGAGGGCAGGGGCAGAGCATCCGATTCCAGCCTTTTCCAGTATTCCAGGAACGCCTTGGCGATGCTGCCGTTCTCGAGTATCAACGCATTGTTGGTCTGACCGGCCAAGCCGGTGGAGGTCCAATTGGTGCTTCCGGTAAGGACGGCGCGGGGCTTGCCGTTAGGCGGCACATGGAGGACAAATTTGTTGTGGCCTATGCCAGTGCTGTTGTTGAACATGCGGTGTTGGATATGCGTATGGGCGTCGACGAGGCGTTGGCGGGCATCCCGGTTGCGTACGTCCCATTCCTTGCTTTCGAGCCCGGAGTTGGACAGGATGATATGGATGCAGGGTGCGTGGGCCACCAGCAGGGAAACCAATTCCTCGTCGTCGAGTTCGTATAGGGCCAGGTAGAAGGTCCCCGGGAGCTTGAGGAAATCTGTGATCAAAGGGATGACGTCCCCGGCCAGGTACTTGCGATGGGGATCGGCCGGGTCGCGGATTTTATTGATGAGTTCGTCCTTTTCGATGACGCCGTCTTCGTTCAGGACGTTGCGCAACCATTGCGCAGCCAGGATGCCATTGGTGAAGGTGGAGCGGAAATTCCCGCGTTTCGCGGTCACGTGAATGTCATTGGTGGAAAAGGCGGGGGCCAGGTAGCCCAGGGGCCGCTTGGGTCCATCATAGGCCGGGACCTTCTCGGTGACGGTCTTTCCTTCCTTTTTGATGGGCCGGCCTTTTTTATCGCGTTTCGCAACAGAGGCGAAGTCATGGCCGTTGGGGGGCACGGGGGTTAGGCCAGGTTTGAGATCGCCCACAGGTCGAATCTCGTAGCGAACATGCGCGTCGGAGGGCCGCCGGGTCATTTTGTCGCGCCTTTTGCGCAGGGTGAGGTCGCGCCAGCTCAGTTTCTGCACGGGCCAAACACCCGTGTCCTGGGGAATCCAATGAGGGTTGTGCTGGCCCTTGAAGGCCACCCAGGCCGCGCAGCGCACCCGGTCTTCCTTGCCGTCCGGACGGCGCGCCACCTTTCCCTGGGCGTTGAGATACACGCGTGTCACCTCGAACCCCAGGCACCCGGGAATCTTCCCGTCCAGGCGCCAAGCGATATAGGCGACTTCGTTATTGGCCCAGGCGCGGGCTGAAATGATCTTGGCCATGGTTTCCATCCCCCCTGTCCGAAGGCTAGCTAATTCCTTCGGGGGGATTGGACGGTTATTATGAATAAAGGGTTACAAACTGTACAGGGAATGCGGGCCCACCATGGCAGGAGGACCCCCTTTGGAGTGGAACCTTCCCTTAATGGTGCATGCGATTGCCGAGCTTATGGAAGGCGGCATCGCGTTTGCGTTCCGCCCGGGCCCGTTCCACTTGGGCGTCCCAATCGCTGACTTCCGCGTTGATGCGATGGTGGTACTCGTCTTTTTTAACGTTGCCCTAGCCTGAATACTTGAATCAAGCAGCCATAAGCGGCTTCCGGACTGCGGGCATATCGCGGAGGAGCTCCGCTAGAATAAGCATGGCCTCGGGAATCATCCGCCGGCCATACTCCCAATTTCTGAGTGTAGCCGTGCCCACGTGCATTAATTTGGCGAACTCAGGTTGACTCAAACCCATAACCGAACGAATGTTTTTAATCGCATCCACCCGGCGGCGGCGCTCATCCAGGTCTACCCTGCTAGCGTAAAGCACGGTTTGGCTGATTCCGATATTTTAGACTGTGGGGGACGATGCATTGTTCAGACTCGCTGTTTTATTGAGGGACGATGGCTTATTCGAGACACTTTGAGTTGCTTTGGATTGGGCTGTCGCCATGGCACAAACCTATGCCGAACCGCCGGGCCTGGTTGTTTTCGGGGTCACGGAAGCGAAGTGAAATAGGACGCTTTAAAGGGCTACATCGCCGCGTTTGCGCCCCCGCTCCCGCGACAGCACCCACCCATACTCTTCCTCGATCCGCCTGCTAATCCCCATCTGAACGGGGGTTTACTAAATTTCCGGCCTGATTGGCGCGTCCCTGTGCGGGGGGCAGCCTTGTAAAAGCTGGGAAGCGGAGGCGGATTATGAACCCGATGGAAAAAGAAAAGAAGCCCCAAGCGGGCGCCGAGAAGGCCAAGGGCGCCGATGCCAAGGCCGACGCGGCCTCGGCCGCCGCCTCGCCCGGGGATGCCTTGAAGAAAAAGAAGCAGGATAAGGTTTCCATCGATCCGGCCCAGCGCGGTAAAGGCGGGTTCGATCGATCTCAGCTGAAGGGCAAGGCGCCGATTTTCCGCACCATGAAGAAGTCGGGTCGATAGAATCGGACGATAGAGACGGGCCGATCGGCTACGGCGTCGCTTCGGTGACCGTCTTTGTTTTCCGGTGCAGACTGGGAAGCAACGTAAAGGCGGGGCTTTTGGCCAGGGAATCCACCAGCTTATCGGCCTTGCGATCCATATGGCCGCAAACCAGATCGGACAGGCTCCAGCTTACGGGCAATTGTACCGAATCGATTTTGCCTTCCGCGTTTCCGTATTGCGAGAGGGCGGCATGCACGAATACGGAATCCGCTTTGGCCAAATCCTCGGGTAGGGCAGCAGCCGAGTCGCCCAGATCGGCGGTGGATTTATCCAGGATTTCCGCGCGCATGCGCTTCATGGAATAAACGCCTCGGGCATTGCGGGCGGCCAAGAGGGTATTGGGCGGGGACATGACCCCATTGAGGATTCTCGAGGCTCGCTCCGGGTGATGCGGATCGCTTTCGGCCAGCACATCGTATTCGACATCATTGGTGATCATGATGACTATCGGCTTGAGGCGCCAGGGCCGCAAGCCCGCGAAGGCGGCATCGGGATAGCGGATGGAATCGCAGGAAACGGCGTCCGCGGCCTTGGGGGGATACTTCGCGAGCAGGGATTTGACCTGCAATAGGATTTCCCATCCGGTGGCGGCTCCCGAATTCTCGAAATAGCCCCCGTCGACGATATGGCCCCAATTGGACCCGTCGGGATTTTTCAAGGTCCCAGGGGGACAGAAATACGGGAAGCGTGCCGAGAGCATGACGGCGGTGGAAATCCGGAATGGGGAACGGATTTTGGCGGACCCATCCACGGCGTCGGCGAAAAACTTGCCATTGATGGCGACATTGCTGGTGATGATGCGCTTGCCTTCTTCCACCCAGGTGCCGTTGATGAAAAGGGAAGGGAAAGGGAGGGCGGTATCCGTCTTCCACAGATCCATAAAGGGCTTTTGGAAGGAGGTATCCTGCGAGGAACGGCTCATTCCGGGCGTGAGCATGTTGCGCCAGGCTTTCTCGAAAGACTGTTCCAGCATGGAGCCGCGATCGAAATAACGGATCGGCAAGGGAAGCACGCCTTGGATCATATTCGGGTAGAACCAGGAGCCCAGCAAGGGGGACAGGAAATCGTGCCCCAGGAATTGGCGATTGGCCTTGGCCCAGCCGCGATCCAGGCCCGGTAGGGAGCCGGCCGGGGCTTGGCGCGATTGGTGCAGGAGCGTGAGGTATTCCAGCGCTCCCAAAGTGCCCCCGGAAACCGAACTGATGGCGAATAGATGCGATCCGAAATCCGGGGCGCTGTCCTGGAGGCGGGAGAGTACGGCACCGGCCCAATAGGCCGCGCGGCTGCCTCCGCCCGCGGCGGTGACCAGGTAAACCGGAATGGGTCCATCACCGCTATCCCGCGCCAGCACCTTGGCGGCCCAGGTCTTGAATTGAAGATCGAGATCCGGGCGGGACCGGCGTTCAGCGGCGTTTTCGGGCAGGGTACGGATCTGGTGATTATCGTTTCCGAATCCGGACTCCAAATCCGATGCGAAGAGCGCCGTAAGGGCGAACAGGATCCAAATCGCCGGGAACCCCTTTTTCATAGTGAGGAAGGCGAGATAGCTGCCGAAGCCGGTGAACAGGGACAGGGTGCACAGGAGGATGGCGGCAGAACCCAACGATTCGGACCAGGCGATGGGGAAAACAATCATCAAGGCGATCATCAAAGCGAAGGGGATGAGGATCATTTTGGACAAGCGCGCGATGGAATATCCTCCGCCCATGATCTGGGTCCCTCTCTTGGGCGGGTTCGGGAATAAATCCATCAAGCTACCGGCAACGTCTTTACTGATGAGTGCGTTTAACGCTTTCCTGCGGAGAATCCAGAGACTGACCATGAAGGCGCCGATGGCGGCCGTGATGAGAGTCGGGATAAAGCGGATTTCGGAATCCGCTTTCCATTGCACGTAGAGGAGCAGGCAAGCCAAGACGCCTATGGCCAGTCCCCCGATGAAGCGCGGGGCTAATCTTTCGAAAAACAGGCTGGCACGGGGATTCGCTTCCGGGTCCGGATCCCAAAACTCATTCAAGGTAGCCCGGGAGAAATACCAGGCATAGAAGCCCAGACCCGCGGCGAAAAGGTAGAAGCAATGGATGCCCGGATTAAAGGATTCCCTGGGAACCGGATGCGTGAAGGAGAAAAGCGCATCCGAAGCCGCCGGGACGCCCATGAAGACGCCGGCAACCGTCACTATCGAGAACAGGATGGGGATGCGGCATAGCCAAAAAGGCCCCAGAATGATCCTAGGCCATTTGGAAATGACGGCCCAAGCGCCCGCATTCCACTTGCGGTACAGGTATGAGAGAAGGATCAGGCCGGGAAAGAGGATGAGGATGGAGAACTCGATCAAAGCGCATAGCCATCCGGGCAGGCCGCCAGCGCCTAAAGGATTCCCTTCCAACCAGCCGCAGAAATCCTTCCAATAGGATCCGTTGGAACGGCAGAGGATGAAATAGACGATCAGGATAAGCAATCTATACATGCGGGACCTCAAGGTTTGCAGGCATCGGGAATCGGCATTTCACAGTAGGCTCATTTGCTTGGAATCGCGCGTGAGGGTTTGGAAATCGGTGCCATAGAAGCGCAGGACCATGTCCGCGATGGGCGCCAATTGCTTTTCCGCATAATGCTTATAATCCGGTTTGGCGCCGGAGAGTTTCTGGATGGGCTCGGGGCCTTCCGTGGTCATGATATAGCGGATGATCCGCTCGCTTCGAGCGGCCCTGTCCGGTCTTCCGGCGCCGGCTTTGGGCTTGTCCAGGGCGCGGGCGGCGCGCACATGGGGCGGGGCGTTGGCGGTGTATTCGTCCGGGTCCTTGCTGAGGCCTTTGGCATAGACCAGGCGATCGTCGAATTCGCCCGCGGAAAGGCGGCGGTTCCAATCGCGCGTCAAGGCTTCCAGGGGGGCGCGTTCTTCCGGGTCGGCCTGCTGGAAAACCAAGGTCAGGAGTTCGGATTGGAAATCCTTGGCCAGGCGCGTCCAATCGCTGCGGGCCGATTCCAGGCCGGTGAAATGCAAGCTGCCGTCGGGATACAGGCCGGCGTAGCGTTTCTTGGATCCGCGGTCCTCTTTGCGCAGGCCGGGCATGAAGAAGCGCATGAACAGTTTTTCGAATTGGATGGTCATGTGGCTTTGCGCGCCGAAGCGGTCCGCCAAAGTGCGCGCCAGGTCGAGGTTGAGATCCCGGGCCAGCCCGGCCCCGATGGCCTTCAGGGCTTCCAGGTTTTCCGCCTTAGGCGCATGCACGAACAGGCTGTCCGTATCCCCGTAGATGACGCGATAGCCCTGCGCTTCCAGGAAGCGTTTGGATTCCAAGAGGATCCATTGGCCCGTGCGCGTGATGGTGCCGGCCAAATCGGGATGGAAGAAGCGGCAGCCGGGATTGCCGAGCACGCCGTAGAAGGAATTCATGATGATCTTGACGGCCTGGGAAAGCGACGCGTCGCCCGTGCGCTTGGCGTTTTCGCGCGCGGCCATCAGGTCGGCCACGATGCCGGGAAGGATGGCCCACTCCCGGGCGAAGCGCGGGCCCGCGGGGCCTTGGATCCAGGTAACCGGTTTGTTACCGAGGCCGGGGGTTCCGGGTAAGCTGTCGGATTCCGCCAAGCCGTTCTGTCCGGCGGCGGCGGCGAGGGGATCCACCAAGAAGGTGCGGATGATGCTGGGGTACAGGCTTTTGAAATCCAACACCAGCACATTGCGATGGATGCCTGGATCGCCTTCCAGGACCAGGCCCCCGGGCACGCCCTCTTCCAGGGAAGCGCGGTTGCCGCTATCGGCCACGAAGCCGGCGCGATGCAGCTTGGGCAGGTAGAGGAAGTCCAACGCAGCTACGCTGCCGCCCATGCGGTCCAGGGCCAGGCCCGTCAATTGGGTTTTGCGCAGGGCCAATTGGGCCAGGGAGAGTTTGGCGAAGAGATCGTACACCAGCACGGAGTCGATGAGATTGTAGCGGGCCAGGGCCGGCTTATCCTCTCGGAAGCGGCGCTCTATTTCGGCCATCTTGGCCTCGCCCTCCAGCTCGATGAGTTTCTTGCGGCCCAATATCTGTTCCGCCACGGCGCCGAGTGAATAGCCTTCCACAGGGACGAAGGCCGCTTTCAACATATTGATACCATCCAGCACGGCGCGGCCCGGGATGCGCGCCAGCCAATTGGATCCGAAGCGCCCATAAGCGGAAGCGCCCTCGGGTTCGATAAGTTCGGCGGGGCCGTCGATGCCCAGGTCCAAGCTGAGTCCGGCGCGGGCGCAGCGTTCCGCCAAGTAGCGCAAGTCGAAATTGATGACGTTCCAGCCTATGAGTATATCGGGATCGAGTTCGCGCACGGCGCCCAGGAAGGCTGTCAGTAAAGTGCGCTCGTCGGGATAGGCCAGATAGCCTTCGACCTGGGTGCCGGCGGGATGGGCGGGGTCGATCATGAACACTTGGGAGTGGGGCGAATCGCCACTGAGCCCTATGGGCGAATCCCCACCGCGCCCTACGGGCGCGTCTGCATAAATTGAAACCGAGAAAAGGCCGCCCCGGGGGGTGCATTCCACGTCCAAGGACAGCAGGCGCAAGGCGGGGGTATAATCAGAAGCCTCGGCGCGGCCATCGTGGAATTCGACCAGGCCGTCGCGTTCGGATTGGGGCGGATCCTGGAAACGCACGCCGCCGCGTATGCCCCGTTCCATCAAATGGCGCGCTGGCGCGGAAACGTCGGATTCGTAGGTTTGCACCCCTTGGGTTTCGGCCTCGCGACGGGCCCGGGCCAGGTCGCGCGATGTTTGGAAATACAGGGCGTCCACGGGCAGGCCGCGCATGGTTTTGAGCTCCAGGGGACGGCGCTGCAGGACGCCGGGGAGATCCGGGGACTCGCGGGCCACGAAAAAACACAGGCGCGGGTGGGCCACAGTCCAGCGGAAGCGGCGGCCATCGGAAAGGCGGCCTTGGAACGCCAATTGGGTGACCTTGGCCCCATGGGCCATCGCATCACGGATGGTGGAGGAAAGGATGAAGCCTTCCGGCATGAGTGTACTTTTTGCTTCCTTTTTGCGGCTCGCGGGGGATTTGGGGCGGCTTGAGGGTTTTGATTCTTGCGGTAGGATAAAATAGCAAGTTGCCATGACGGCTCCTTTCGCCGCCCATTAAGATGGTTTGATGCCAAAGACCCCGAAATGAGCTCGATTGAGGATCGCTTTCGCCGTATCATAAAGTTACGCCGAAGGTATATTCGAGACATAACCGGCATTTTTTCGCCTTGGCAAAGGTCACCTGTTACCGGTAAAGAGGAATAATCTTATGTCTTCCCGCTTTTCATCCCTCTGCTCCTTTATCCTGCCTCTGTGCTTGTCCCTTGGCGCCATGTCCGTGGATGCGGCTGCGGCTGCGGCCAAACGTTGCGACTGGCATGGTCCCCTATCCGGTGGCGAGAAGCCGTATGCCAAGTGCGTCGATTTCGCGGCCTTGAACGGCAAAACCCTGGACTTGCCCAAGAACGTCACCCGTATCAGCGCGGACGGCCTTTCCTTTTGCCAAACCGCCACGCCTACCACCGGGGCCGGGGATGCGGACATCGTTTTCGTTTATGACAATAGCGGCAGCATGACGGCGGATGGGGCCTATATCGATCCCGTGGCCAAGGATACCAGCTTCTATTACCTGGAAGGCAACCGCGACGATCCCTGCCTGGACAATATTGCCAAGCCCGCCGCAACCATGACCTATCCCTCCCGGGAAGGCGGCAATTGGACCGTATTGGCTTTGAAGGGGGAGGCGGGTTGCTCGGGCAATGTCGCGGGGGATCCGTACAATGCACGCGGGGCGGTAATCCGATCCGGCATCGATTTCCTGGCCTCCACCTCGCCCACGTCCACGGCCGGGGCCGTCTCCTTCAATTCCGAGATCAAGTACCTGCAGCCTCCGGTGCTGTTGGGCAACGCCGCCAATGTGAATCTGGTCAAGAACAGCGTGCACCTGGATACCAGCGGCGGCACCTTATACCGGCCGCCCCTGGAAAAGGCCAAGCAATGGCTGACGACATCGTCCCTGATCAAGACCGGCAAGCAAGCCATCATCTTCATCTCCGACGGCGCGCCCAAGGATAATGACTATCTGGGTTTGGTGGACGCGAATATGCCCCCCATCTTCAGCATCTACCTCTCAAAATCCGTGACGCAGGATACGGCCCGCCTCAAGGAGCTTTCCGATCGCACGGGGGGCACCTTCACGCGCGTGAACTCCAACGATCCCGCGGCCATTGACGCCTTGCTAAAGTCCATCATCACCACCATCACCAAGAATACCTTGCCGCGCTCAGCGGTGGTCACCAACTCCTCCCTTTCGCCCGTCCAGAGCAGCAAGAGCACGGGCGTGGTGGTCAATCCGGACGGAAGCGCCGGCATGCCCCTGGACAGCATCATCGCGTTGAAGACGGGACCGAACCAGATTAAGATCACGCTTACCGCGGAGGATGGCAGCGCCACGTCCTACGCCTTTACCATGAACGTGGCGGGAGGCGAAATCGGATCTTCCAGCGGGAACTACACCTGCTGGGACATGCCTACCTTGACCGCGTTGGACCCGGCCAATGCCGTGCCGGAGATCTACGACCTTGCGGGCAGCGCCTATCGGCTCAAATTGACGCGCTCGCCCTCGGAATTGCACGATGTGACGGTGGAGGCGTCTTCTTTCAACAAGGACGAGGAGAGCATCAAGATCAGCAAGCTGGACAATGCCCTGGGCTATCCCGTCCAGATCGGCGATTTCAAGTACGACCCCGACCAAAGCGATGTGGACCCGGGAAATGGGATCCTGGAGGTGGACGGCAAGGGCGACCTCACCTTCACCTGGAGCCATCCCCGCGACGCCCGCGAGACGGTAACCTATCTGTTACCCGGCCGCATCATTCCCGTGCTGGACGGGGAGGTCAAGCTCACCATCAAGGAACCGGTGACGCATGGGGAGTCCTTCGATCCGGACAAGCTCAAGGACAAGGATAAGGTGGTGGTGACGGACGCCAAGGATCACTGCATCCTGAATTGCTCCGGGACCGATGAGTTCCATTCCGGCACGGCGGCCCCCACCTGGGAGATCTCGGTGAAGTCGCCCATCCGGTACGACGTGCGCGTCTACGACAACCTGGGGCAATTCGTGAGCCGCTCGGAAGGGGAAATGACCGAAACCGACTGGGCCAAGCTGGCCAAGACCGGGGATTCCGCCGCCCTGCACATCAAGCTGGTGCCCGTCTCCCATGACGGGCAGCAATTGGGCACGGGCGCCTACCTGATGCATGCGGACATCACCGCCATGGGCGATTTGGTGACCAAGAGCGCCTCGGGCGAATCCATCATCGTGAGGAACGGGAAGACCGAGTACCTGAAGCGTTTCGGGTACGTGCGCCGCTAAGCCTGTCCCCCGGCGCAATGCCTGGCGGCCTGGCCTTGCCTATCCCTTTTACCTGCGCAAGTTCGCGGCCAGCATGCGGGTAAGCTCGCCCACCAAAATGGGCTTGCTGAGGAAATCGTCCATGCCGGCATGGCTGGAAATGTCGCGATCGTTCTGCATGACGCTGGCGGTCAAGGCGATGATCTTCTGCCGCTCCCACCCTTGGGAGGATTCCCACGCTCGGATTTCGCGCGTGGCCGTGAGCCCGTCCATCACCGGCATGTGTATGTCCATCAGGATGAAATCGTAGCCTTTGCGCATGGCCATGTTCACGGCCTCGGCCCCGTTGCCGGCCAGGTCGACCCGGAAACCCAGGCTGGCCAGGATCTTCTCCCCCACCTTCTGGTTGATGAGGTTGTCCTCGGCCAGCAGCACGGATAGTCCGGGGGGAATCCGTTCCGGATGGCCGACCGCCGAGCCGCCTGCAGCGACGCCTCGCAAGCTACACACCATGAATGATCGAAATAAAGGATTTTCGGCCGGGGCGGCCATTAATTCAAGGCCCAGGTTTCAGATGTGGAGCCCGAAAAGGCCGACCAAGCCGATGATGATCAGGTAAATCGCGACGATATAGTTGAGCAGGCTCGGGATGATCAGGATCAGGATTCCGGCGATCAGGGACAGGAGCGGGGCGAGGGAGATATGGATGTTCATGCGATAGACCTTTGGGAAGTTGAAATGGGCCACGGGCTAAGTGCCCGCTCCCCCCTTAGGAATCGTTTTCTCAAGGGCCATATGCAAGGATTATTTTTCAGAGCAGCTTGCCGCGAAGCAGAAGCAGTGCGATATTGAAATAGATGACGATGCCGGTCACGTCGATGAAGGTGGCCACGAAGGGCGCCGAAGAGGCCGCCGGATCGGCCCCGATGCGCTTGAGCAGGATGGGGAACAGCGAGCCGATGATGGTGCCCCAGGCCACCACCCCGATCAGGGAAATATAGACCGTGAAGCCGACCATGAGCCATTGGTCCCCGTAGGTATTGAAAAACGCCGAAAACAGGGTGATGCGCAGGAACCCAATCAGGCCCAATCCGAAGCCCAGGATCAAGCCCACGAACACCTCGCGGCGCAGCACTATCCAGATGTCCTTGAATTGCACTTCGCCCAGGGCTATGGCGCGCAGGACCAGGCTGGCCGCCTGCGAACCGGCGTTGCCGCCGCTGGAGATGATGAGGGGGATGAACAGGGCCAGGACCACGGCATGGGCGATTTCCTTTTCGAAAAAGCTCATGGCGGTGGCGGTCAGCATTTCCCCCACGAACAGCACCGTCAGCCAGCCCCCGCGCTTTTTTACCATGCTTCCCAGGTTGGAATCCAGGTAGGACTCGTCCAGGGCTTGCACGCCGCCCAGCTTATGGATGTCCTCGGTGGCTTCCTTTTCCTCCAGGTGGAGGATATCGTCGATGGTGACGATGCCGAGCAGGTAGCCTTCTTCATCAACCACCGGCAGGGCCGTGCGGCTGGAATATTTCTTGAAGGCCTGGATGGCTTCTTCCTCGGGATGATCGGCGGGCAGGGCCACGAATTGCCGGTCCATGATATCCTGGGTTTCCCGATCCAGGGGCGAGAGCAGGAACTCCCGGATCCCGATTTCGTCGATGAGGCGGCCCTTGTCGTCCACCACATAGATATCGTTCAGGGTTTCCTTGTCCTCGCCGTTGCGGCGGATGAAATCCAGCACGCGCTCCACCGTCCATTCCTGCTTGATGGCCAGGAAATCCGGCGTCATGAGGCGGCCGATGCTGTCCTTGGGGAAATCCAGCAGGCGCTGCGCCAGTTTTCGTTCGCGCGGCTTGAGGAAGCTGAGCAATTGGCGCGTCGCGTTCTGGGGCAGGGATTCCAGCAAGGCCGTGCGATCGTCCGGATCCATCTCGTTGATGATTGCCGCCACGCGCTGGTTGCTGACGGCATTGAGGATGGTCCGCTGGAGATTGACTTCCAGCAGCTCGAAGATCTCCGTAGCCTTCTCTTCCGGCACCTGATCGAAGAAAAGCGCCTGGTTGCTCTCCTCCAGGCGCTCGACCATTTCCGCCAGATCCTCGGCGGCGAGGGTTTCGCATAGCTCCTGCAACGCCTCGGGATCGTTGGTTTCCACGGCTGCTTCCAGGTCCGGGTAGAGGAGTTGCGTTTGTAGTTTGCTGGATGCCATGGTTGGACCCCGAAGGCCGGAAGGCCCTACGCGGCCGAGGAAAACTACTTAATCGAATCGCGGGAAAACACCCCGGACCCGCCGCATTCTCGGAACTGCGCCCGGGCCCGGATTATTTTTCGAGCAGTCGCAAGCGGTAGACGAGACCGTTCTCGGCGATGGCGGGCGAGACGGCGATTTCCCGAAAGCCCGCCCCCAGCTCCGGCAGGAAAGTATCGCATGCGAACATGGACTCCACATCGGTGAGGAAAACCCTGGCGCAATCCGGATGCTTCAGCGCCTCCGCGTAGATCTCTCCCCCGCCTACAACAAAGATGTTCTTTACGGTGGGATCGCGGCCCAGTTCTTCCAAGGCGGCCTGGAGAGAGGGCCATACATGATGTGAGCCTTGGAAAACGCCCGGGGCCAGACCGCGGCTGAGCACGCCGTTGATGCGGCCGGCCAGGGGCCGGAAGCGGGGCGGCAGGGAATCCCAGGTCTTGCGGCCCATGAGCACGGCATTGCGGGCACCGGGGCCCCAATCCGGCAGGGGCCGCGCCCCGCCGATACGCGCGGTAAGGCTTTCCCAGCTATGCGTGCGCTTGTCCCGGAGGCCGATATGCATGAGATACCGGTCGAGCACGTCTTGCGTGGCAGGGCAGGTGGTCAGCTCCTTGAACCAGCGCATGTCGCCCTTGAGCTTCCAGGGCAGGGCACCGGCCTTGCCGATGCCGCGCGAGTGGTCCGCGGCCACTACCAGGCTGAATGGGGTCGGGATGGCCATGGGGGTTAAGTTAGCCAGGAAAACCGCCCGCATCAGGAGGCGGGAAGAGCGCGCTCAACCAGGGCGGCAGGGCGCGTTGCCATTTCAGAATTCATAGGCGCCTATATCCGCGGTTGAACGGGCGCGGCCTTCGAGGTCCGTGGCCGTGGCCGCCGAGCCCAGACCCTTGTTGATGGCCGGGCTGCCTGTTTTCAGGTGCAGGTTGGTGGCGCTCGTGTACAGGGGATCGAGGTCATAGATGGTTGTCCCATCGACCGTCCCTGCAGTGGCCGACGAGGATAAGCCCTCCTCATTGCCGCCTTGCAGGATGGTATGGCTGAGGTTAAACGTTCCCGTCCCCACGCTCAAGCAAACGTTACTCTGGGTGGCCGCCCAGAAAATGCAGTTCCGGATGGTGAGGGTAAGGTCGCTGCCGCTGCTCCCGATGGAATTGGTGGTCTGATCGTTGTTCCAGAACGAGCAGTTGGTGAATTTCACATTGCCTACGCCCCAAAGGGCCGCATCGGCCGCCCCGGCGGCTCCGTTGTTCAAGAACACGCAGTTCTTGAAGTCGACGTTGGCGTCGGTGGAGGTCACCGCGCCGCCGCCCAGAGCCGTGTTGTTGCGGAAGAGGCAGTTCGAAATCGTCATGACGGAGTTGGTGATGTTTATTCCTCCCCCGCCCCCATCGCTGTTTCCTTTCTCGATAATAAAACCGTCCAGAGTAAGGGTTTTGTTCTCCGCTTTGATGACTGCACGGCTGTTACCGAGTCCGGTGCCGGTGGTGCCGATGGCACCGCTCAGGATGGAAGGAGTGGCCATGGCGTTGCGGCTGGCCGCGCGCGCGGTCTCCGTGCCGGCGAATCCGCCATAGACGCTCACCAGGTTTTTCATTTCGAAGCTTATGGTCGCATCGCCCCCGTTTGCGGTGGGTTTGTAGGTACCCTGGGCCACCCAGATTTCGCCGGATGTTTGGGTGCTTCCCAAAGCTTGCTGCAAATCCTTGTAGGCGTTGTCCCAGTTGCTCCCGTCCCCGCCCGTGGCGCTCGCCTTGACGAACACCACGTTGGCGCGACGGGTCACCGTCAGGACGGCGGCCTTGGAGTTGCCTTGCGCGTCCCGGGCCGTGACGGTAATCTTGGTGTCCCCATCATTCAAGCCCGAGGCGGTGAAGGTCCAGGTGCCAGTACCGGTCGCGGCCTTGTCCGTTGTGATAGTAGCACCGGATAAGGCGTAGGTGACCGAGGCTAACCCCACGACATCGGCGGCTGTGCCGGAAACAATAAGCGACATTTGGTTGGTGAGGTAGGTCGCGGCGGCGGTGGGCGAGGTGATGGCCACGGTGGGGGCGGTCGCGTCGATTTGGATAACGAGCGACTTGCTGGCCGACCAGTTACCGGCGGCGTCCCGTTCCTGGACATACAAGGTATGCTGACCATCGGTCTGGATGGCCGTAGGCGTGAAGGAAAGGGTCGTGACGGTGATGGCGCCGGTTGTGAGGTCGGCATTATCCAGCTTGTATCGGAAGGTCCCATTGCCGCCGCCTCCGGAAACCCAGGACCAGGTAGGGGTGGCGTCATTGGTGGGGGTGGTGCCGCTGACAACCGGTGCCGTCGGCCCTTGGGTATCGCGGATTACGCTTACCGTGGCCGTACCGGTATTGCCGGCCGCGTCGGTGGCCTCGCGCACTATGGCATTTGCGCCCTCGACGGTCAGGGATTGGGTGAGCTTGGTGGTTTGCGCTACCCCGTCCACGCTCCAGGCCACGGTAACGCTGGTGTCCTTGACGACGAGGCCTGCGACCGGGGCGGTGATGAGCACCACCGGTTTCTTGGTGTCCAGGATGACCTTGACCGAAGCGGAACCCTTGACTCCGCCCGTGCTGGTGAATTCCCGCGTGATGGTGTTCTCGCCCTCCACCTTGAGGGTATCCGTCAATTGGGTGGTCTGGGCCACGCCGTCGATGCTCCAGGCCACCGTCACCGCGGTTTTATTCGTGACGGTTCCGGCGACCGGCGCCGTGATGGCCACAACCGGGGCCTTGCTGTCGCGTTTGATGGTCACGGACGCGGTGCCCACATTGCCGGCCGCATCCGTATTGCTGCGGGTGATGACATGGTCGCCGTCCACCAACAGCGAATCGGTCAATTGCGTGGTTTGGGCCACGCCATCCACGGTCCAGGCCACGGTGACGCTGTTCTTGCTGGTGATGGAACCGGCGGCCGGGGAGGTGATGACGATCACCGGCTTCTTGGTGTCCAGGGTGACCTTGACCGAAGCGGAACCTTTGACTCCGCCCGCGCTGGTGAATTCCCGCGTGATAGTGTTCTCGCCCTCCGCCTTGAGGGTGTCCGTCAATTGGGTGGCTTGCGCCACGCCATTTACGGTCCAGGCCACCGTGACCGTCGTCTTGTTGGTGACCAGTCCCGCGGCGGGAGCCGTAATGGCGACCGCCGGGGCCTTGCTGTCGCGTTTGATGGTCACGGACGCGGTGCCCACATTGCCGGCGGAATCGGTGGAAGTGCGGGTGATGATGTTCTCGCCGTCGACCTTGAGGCTGTCGCTCAACTTTGTCGTCTGGGCCACCCCGTCCACGGACCAGGCCACGGCGATGGAGTTGGCTGCCGTGGTGGTGCCGGCGGCCGGGGAGGTGATGACCACCACCGGAGCCTTGGTATCGCGTATGACCTTGATGGAAGCGGACCCCTTCACCTTGGCGGCATTGGTGAATTCACGCAGGATGGTATTCTCGCCCTCCACCTTGAGGCTGTCCGTCAGTTGGTCGGTCTGTGCCACGCCGTCCACGGTCCAGGCCACGGCAATGGTGTTCTTGTTGGTATAAGCTCCGGCTGCCGGCGAGGTGATGGCCACGGCCGGGGCGTTGCCATTGCGGATGACCTTGACGCTTGCGCTGCCCTTGTTACCGGCCGAATCCGTCGCTTCCCGCGCGATGGTGTTCTCGCCTTCCGCTTTGAGGCTATCAGTCAGTCGGGTGGTCTGGGCCACGCCATCCACCGTCCAGGCCACGGCGACGGTATTCGCGCCGGTGGTGGTGCCCTCGGCCGGGGAGGTGATGACCACCAATGGAGGCTTGGTGTCGCGGATCACTTTCACGCTGGCCGAACTCTTGACGCCGGACGGGCTTGTGAATTCACGCGTGATGGTATTTTCGCCTTCGATCGCCAGGCTGTCGCTCAATTTTGCGGTCTGGGCCACACCGTCCACGGTCCAGGCCACGGCGATGCTGGTCTTGTTGGTTAGGGTCCCCGTGGCGGGGGAGGTGATGACGACCTTTGTATCCTGCGTGTTCAAGGTGACGGTAATGGAGGCCGATCCGGTCTCACCGTTCACCGTGGTGTCGATGCGGATGGTATCCAGCCCTTCATGCGGCAGGGCTACGCTTTTGGTGAAGGGCGTGTTGTTGACCCGATAGGACACCAGCACCGGCGTGGCGGAAACCACATCCCCTTGCTTGGGCGAATCGATGACCACCAGCGGCGCGGCGCTGCCCACCCGCACCAGGCGCTTGGCCACGGTCACGTTGCCTTCTTCGTCCCGCGCCGAGAAAATGGCCGTGAAATCGCCGGCGGCGGGATAGGTATGCGACAAGCCCGTGGGCACGGAAGCGGCGGTGGCAT
>JBDSWM010000039.1:0-7887 GCA_039926685.1 Fibrobacteria bacterium
GTGTCCTTGGCCGTTCCCGTAGCCAGCCATAAAATCGGCGAAGCCAGCCGCCTCAGCCTGAATATCCCCGTGGTTTCCGCCAGCATGCAAGCCGTGGCGGGCACGGAAATGGGCATAGCCCTGGCGCGCCAGGGCGGCGTCGCTTTCGTGTTCTGTTCCCAATCCATCGAGGCGCAGGCTGCCATGATCGCCAAGATCAAATCGCATAAGGCCGGATTCGTCCGCAGCGATTCCAACGTCAAGCCCAGCGCCACCCTGCGGGAACTGCTGGAGGTGATGAAGAAAACCGGCCATTCCACCGTGCCCGTCACGGAAGATGGCACCAGCACGGGCCGTTTCATGGGTATCCTCACCGACAAGGATTTCTGGGAATTCGAGGACGACCTCGAGTCCAAGGTTCAGGGGTATATGACCCCCAAGGACAAGGTCATCCACGGCCTGGTCGGCATCACGCTCAAGGAAGCCAATCACCTTCTGTACAAGCACAAGAAGGAGGCTCTTCCCGTGCTGGAGGCGGACGGACGCCTCAACTCCTTGGTGTTCAAGAAGGATTATGTCGATCATATCAACAATCCCCTGGAACTTCTGGATTCCCGCAAGCGCCTGGTGGCCGCGGCCGGCATCAACACCCATGACTACAGGGAACGCGTGCCAGCGCTGATCGAAGCGGGCGTGGATATCCTCTCCTTCGATTCTTCCGACGGGTTTTCCGAATTCCAGAAGGAAGCCTCCTTGTGGGTCAAGGAGCATTACGGGGACAAGGTGGTCGTGGGCGGAGGCAATGTGGTTTCCGCGGAAGGCTTCCGCTATCTGGTGGAGGAAGCCAAGCTGGATTTCGTCAAGGTCGGCATCGGCGGCGGATCCATCTGCATCACGCGCGAGCAGAAGGGCATAGGCCGCGGCCAGGCTTCGGCGCTGATGGAAGTGGTGGAGGAACGCAACCGCTACGCCAGGGAAAAGGGCGTGTATGTGCCCATCTGCTCGGACGGCGGGCTGGCCAACGATACCCAGATCATCATAGCCATGGCCATGGGCGCGGATTTCGTGATGATGGGCCGCTATTTCGCCATGACGGATGAAAGCCCCACTCCCCGCGTTTCCATCAAGGGCCGCATCTACAAACCCTATTGGGGAGAGGGATCCAACCGGGCCCGCAATTGGCAGCGATACCAGGATGAAAAGGGCGCCTCGCGCCTGCATTTCGAGGAAGGCGTGGACGGCTATGTGCCGGTGGTGGGGTCGGTGAACGAGGTGCTGGGGCTGACGCTGGAGAAGATGCGGGCCACCATGTGCAATGTGGGATCGAAGACCCTCGCCGAGTTCACCCAGAATGCGGTATTGACCCTGGTTTCGGAGCAGTCCATCGAAGAAGGCGGTACGTCCAACATCATCCAGGTCGAATCCAAATTCGACGATGATACCTAACGCCTGTTAAAAAGCCCGGGCCGGATTTCGAATCCTTGCCCGGGACTTTCAAGGTCCCTCTGGTAAGGGCCCGGAGGCTGAGCCCCCATCCGATAGGGTCAGAATTTCGCGAGGAACTCTTCCACATCTTTGGTGGTATTCAGGATGATTTTCAAGTCCAGGGAATCATCCCTTCCGATCCGGGCACTCCGCGCGGGGCGGCCGCCGAACATGGGAATGAAATCCGGGGATAGCGCCTTTTCCAGGTTCACGGCTCGGTTGTCTTGGAATTTGGGTTGCATATGGATTCCTTTCAACCGTAGATATTGAGCAATACAAGTGCCATTTCTTTACAGCTTGCCAAAAGGCCGATCCGGGACAATTAAGGATGGTAGCCTGCAGGTGACTGTATCATTAATGACACTTCCGGCCAAGGACGTTGCCAAACAAAACAAGTCGTTGGAAAGTTTGCCGACAGTTTGACAGGCTGCGGAACGAACCTTATTGCACTAAGGGCACTGAGGCTTGTTCCGGTGTCGGTGTCTCGACCGGGGCGGGCGGAGCCTCTTCGATACCGTGTTCCTTGAGCTTGCGCCAAAGCGTGGAACGGGAAATACCCAGACGGCGCGCCGCTTCGGTGTGGTTCCTGTTGCAAATCTCCAAGGCCTTGCGGATATAGTTCTTTTCCAGCTCAGCCAGAGTCAGCAAGGAACCGGGGCTTCCGGCCGCGATGGAATCCTCTCCTTTGGGAAGCGCGTACATGACCGGGCCTCCCTGCGCCTTTGTAAGGTATTCCGGCAGGTCCTCCAACACGATGTTCTCGCCCTCGCATAATGCCACGGCGTGTTCGATAATGTTCTCCAGCTGGCGGATGTTGCCTGGATAGTCGTAGTTCATCAGAATGGCCTCGGCGTTCTTGGCCATGCCGTTGATCTGCTTCTTGTTCTGGGCCGAATACTTCTTCACGAAGGTGCGGATCAGGCCCGGAATGGAGCTGCGTCGGTCGCGCAGGGGCGGCAGGGTGAGATGGAAGATGCTGAGCCGATAGTAGAGATCCTCGCGGAAGGATCCGTTGGCGATGGCCTTGTGCAAATCCTTGTTGGAAGCGGCGATGACGCGCACGTCCACGTATTTGTTCTCATTGTCGCCTACGCGGCGGATTTCCTTTTCCTGGAGGAAACGCAGCAATTTCACCTGAGTTTGCAGGGAAAGCTCGCCGATTTCGTCGAGGAACAACGTGCCCTTGTCGGCCATTTCGAAAAGGCCCTTGCGATCGGCAACCGATCCCGTGTAAGAGCCCTTCCGCGAACCGAACAACTCCGATTCCACCAGGGTTTCCGGGATGGCGCCGCAATTCACCGCCACGAAGCTCTCATCCGAGCGGCTGCTCAGCCGGTGGATGATATTGGCCATGAACTCCTTGCCGGTGCCGCTTTCGCCGGAAATGAGGATGGTGCTGTTGGTGGGGGCCACCTTGGTCACCGTTTTCAGGATTTTCTTCATGCTGGGCGAGGATCCCAGCAAGTCCTCCAGGTAGCGCTCCTCCAGGACGCGCACGTTCTTGCGCGACAGGGAATGGTTCAACGCTTTGGCGGCCAGGCTTTCCAGCAGCTTCACGTTGACCGGCTTCATCAGGAAGGAGTGGGCCCCGCGTTGCACGGCCGATTCGGCCTTTTGGGTGTCGCGGACATTGGCCAGGATGAACACCTCGATGCCGGGATTGTTCACCTTGGCCAGATCCAGGATATCCAGGTTGTCGATGGTGAGGAATTCGGTGGACAGGAACATGGCGCTGATGCCGCCCTGGGCCAACAGCTTGATGGCGTTCTGCCCCCCGCTGCTTTCCATGATCTCGGTGTTCGGGATCGACCAGTTGTCGAAAACCTCTTTCTTGAGGGCCGGGTCGTTATCGAGTATGAAGATCTTCATATCGGTCGCTTTCAAGGCCATGAAACCCGTTACGTGAAGAACGTCTTCGCTTTTTGGAAGAAGGATTTGGGATGATCCTTCTCCTGGACTTTCTCCAATTCCTTGAGGACTTCGATCTCCCGGACGGACAGGTTTTCCGGGGTATGCACATGGAGCTTTACGTACTGGCTGCCGCGCTGATTGCCGTTGATGTCCGGCAATCCCTTGTTCTTGAGGCGCATCAGCTTTTCGCTCTGGGTTCCCGCCGGGATCTTTAAATCCACCTCGCCATCGATGGTGCGCACCCGGATATCCCCGCCCAGCGCCACGGTGGTATAAGGCAATTCCACCTGGCTGTAAAGATCCACGCCGCGGCGCTCGAAGAAATCGTCCTCCGCTTCCTTGATGGCCACTATCAGGTCCCCGCTGGGGCCGCCCTGCGGTCCGGCATGGCCTTCGCCGCGCAAGGTGAGGTAATTGGTCTCTTCCACGCCGGGAGGCACATCTATGGAAAGGGTGACCTCTTCCTGGATGCGCCCGCCGCCATGGCAATTGGCGCACTTGTTCTTGATCAGCTGGCCAATGCCCTGGCACTCCGGGCAGGTGGTCACGTTGACTATCTGGCCGAAGAAGGAGCTTTGCACTTGACGCACCTGGCCCTGGCCGGCGCAAACGTTGCATACCTGCTTGCCCGTGCCGCCTTGGCCGGCGCAGGATCCGCATTTGTTATAGCGCTTGAGCTTGACCTTCTTGGTCACGCCGTTGGACACGTCCGGCAAGGTCACGGTCAGGGAAATCTGCAAGTCCTGGCCGCGCGGCGGCCCCGAGCGCCCGCGTCCGCCGCCGCCCCTGCCGCCGAAGTTCCCGCCGAAAATGTCGCCGAAGGCGCTGAAGATGTCCTCGAAGTTGCTGAAACCCTCGGCCCCGCCGCCTCCGCCGCCTTGCACGCCGGCATGGCCGAAGCGATCGTATTGCGCGCGTTTCTTCTCGTCGCATAATATGCCGTAGGCTTCGGCCGCTTCCTTGAACTTCTCTTCCGCTTCCTTGTCACCGGGATTCTTGTCCGGGTGGAATTTGATGGCCAGCTTCTTGTAAGAAGCCTTGATGGAGCCCAAATCCGCTTCTTTGGTGACGCTCAATATCTCGTAATAATCCCGTTTTGCCGCCATTACCGTTCCTTCAATGCGTGCTGCCTAACTGTAAACCATCGGGGATGCGGAAGCAACCGGGCCCCTTTCAGACAAACGAAGGGAGAGCCACCCGGCTCTCCGCGAATCCGCGCTCCGGGCACGGTGCCGTCCCTCCGGGTACCACCCTTCGGGACATGTTCGCCGCCGTGTCGGCGGAAAGCATGCCGATAGGCACGCCTTGCGGAGGTTTATTCGACCACTTCGAAATCCGCGTCCACGGCGCTGTCATCCTTGCCTTTGGCGCCCTTGGGGGCGGCTCCGGCATCGGCGCCCGCCCCTGGGGCCCCTTGGGCGCCCGAGGTCTGGGCGTTTTCGGCGGCGGCCTTGTACATGGCTTCCGAGAGCTTGTGGGAGGCTTCTTCCACCTTCTTGATGGCGGCTTGCACCTCTTCCAGTTTCTCCGAACCCTGCACCTTCTTCAGCTCGGCCACGGCGGCCTCCACGGCGGCCTTATCCTCCGCGGAAATCTTGTCGCCATGCTCCTTGATGAGTTTCTCGGTGCTGTAGATCATGTGCTCGGCCTGGTTCTTGACCTCGGCCTTTTCCTTTTCCTTCTTATCGGTCTCCGCGTTGGCTTCCGCTTCCTTCACCATGCGCTGGATCTCATCGTCCGACAGTCCGGAAGAGGCCTCGATCTTTATCTTCTGCTCCTTGCCGGTCGCCTTGTCCTTGGCCGTGACGTGCACGATGCCGTTGGCGTCGATGTCGAAGGTGACCTCGATCTGCGGCATGCCGCGCGGCGCGGGCGGGATTCCGGTCAGCTCGAAGCGCCCCAAGGTGCGGTTGTGCCGCGCCATTTCGCGCTCGCCCTGCAGCACATGGATGGATACCGCGGGCTGGTTGTCCTCGGCGGTCGAGAACACCTGGCTCTTGCGTGAAGGGATGGTGGTATTCCGCTCGATGAGCTTGGTCATGACGCTGCCCAGGGTCTCGATCCCTAAGGAAAGCGGGGTCACGTCCAGGAGCAGCACGTCCTTGACGGCGCTGTCGCCCGCCAAAACGCCCGCCTGCACGGCGGCGCCCACGGCCACGACCTCATCGGGGTTCACGCCCTTGTGGGGCTCCTTGCCGAAGAACTCCTTCACCTTGTCCTGGATGGCCGGGATGCGCGTGGATCCGCCCACGAGAATCACCTCGTCGATGTCTTCCTTCTTTTTGCCCGCGTCCTTGAGGGCCTGGGCGCAAGGTTCGATGCTCTTGTCCACCAGGGCCTGGGTCAGCTGGTTGAACTTGGCGCGCGACAGCGTCAAATCCAGATGCTTGGGGCCGGAAGCGTCCGCGGTTATGAAAGGCAGGTTGATGGTGGTGCTGGCGCTGCCGGACAAATCGATCTTGGCCTTCTCGGCCGCTTCCTTCAGGCGCTGCAGGGCCATCTTGTCGCTGCGCAGGTCGATGGCGTTGTCTTTCTTGAACTCGGCCGCGATCCAGTCGATGATGACCTGGTCGAAATCGTCGCCGCCCAGATGGGTGTCGCCGTTGGTCGATTTGACCTCGAACACGCCGTCGCCGATCTCCAGGATGGAGATATCGAAGGTGCCGCCGCCGAGATCGTACACGGCGATGGTTTCGTTCTTCTTCTTGTCCAGGCCGTAGGCCAAGGCCGCGGCGGTGGGTTCGTTCACGATGCGGAGGACTTCAAGTCCGGCGATCTTGCCGGCATCCTTGGTTGCCTGGCGCTGCGCGTCGTTGAAATAGGCGGGTACGGTGACGACGGCCTGCGTGACTGACTCACCCAGGTAATCCTCGGCGATCTTTTTCATGGCCTGGAGCACCATGGCGGAGACTTCCGGAGGGGTGAATTTCTTGCCGTCGATTTCGACGGCCACGGGTTCAGCCGCGCCGCCGACCACCTTATAGGGAACGCGCGTGCGTTCCGGGCCCACTTCATTGCCGACGCGGCCCATGAAACGCTTGATGGAGTACACGGTGCGTTCCGCGTTGGTGATGGCCTGGCGCTTGGCCACGTGGCCCACCAGGCGCTCGCCCGTTTTCGTGAAAGCCACGATGGACGGGGTGGTGCGATGGCCTTCCGCGTTCGGGATCACGGTGGGCTTGCCGCCCTCCATGACCGCTACGCAAGAGTTGGTGGTGCCTAAGTCGATTCCGATGATCTTACCCATGATATTGCCCTTTCGAAAACTTTTTTTGGGTCGCCCGGTTAAGGTTTGCCCGTTGAGACGATGACTTTCGCGTGCTTGAGGATCTTGTCCTTGGCCTTGTAACCCTTCATCAAAACCTGGCTGATGTGGTTCTCCGGAACCGTATCGCTGGGCTGCTGCATCAACGCGTCATGCAGGTTGGGATCGAACTCCGCGCCGGCGGGGTCGATTTCGATCAGCCCTTCGTCCGCGAGCAGGTTCTTGAATTTGTTGTAGATGAGCCGCATGCCCTTTTCCACGTCTTCCAGCTTGTCGGACTTGTGCTTGGGATCGAAGGCCAGGTTGAAGTCGTCCAGCACGTCCGTGAGCTTGCCCAACAGCTTGGCGTTCGCCGAAGTGATCAGCTCGAAATTCTCTTTGACGGTGCGGCGCCGGAAGTTCTCGAACTCGGCTAGGAGGCGGAGATGCTTGTCCTTCGCGTCCTGGAGTTCGTCGGCCAGCTTGCCGGATTCACTGCCGGCCTCGCGTTCGGGTCCTTCGGCGCCATATTCGCCCGCGCCGGTGCCTTGATTCTGGGTATTCTGATTTTCCACGTCTGATTCCTCGGATGCCGTAAAGTCTCGTGTTTCTGACATAATGTTCCGTATCCGCCGTTCAGGCGGCGGGCTTGTTCCGCTCAGCGGTTACCCGGTTCAGGGCCTTGGCGGTATGGTCGACGATTGAAATGAGCTTGGAATAAGGCATGCGTTTGGGGCCGATCACGCCGACAATCCCATGCGCGCCGGCCGAGCCGAAAGCCGAAGTGACGATAGCCACCGACCGCAGCTTGTGCCCTTCCAAATGCTCATCCCCGATAGTGACATGGACGCCCTCTTTCTCATTGCGTTGGCGCAAGAAGTGTACCAGGGCCATCTTAGAGTCCAAAAGGTCGAGAATAGACTCTATATCCTCTAATTTCTCAAAATCAACCCGGGAAAATATGTTTTTTGTTCCACTGATCTGCACCTCATCATGCTTTTGCGCCTTAAAGAGTTTCGAAATGGAACGATCAAAGAAGCTAAATGCGTTCTTCTCTTCCTCGGAGGCGGAACTGTCCTTGGGATTTCGCAATAAACTGTTCAAAAATGAAACAGGTTTGCCCTGCATGCGCTCGTTAATCCGCCTGGCGATCGATTCCAATCGGTAAATGGAAGTGTCTATGCCGGAATCCACCAAGGTGGTCCGGAAGACGGTTTCGGAAACGGAGAGCACGATCATGACCCGATTCTGATCGAGGGGAACCAGGG
>JBDSWM010000040.1:0-6135 GCA_039926685.1 Fibrobacteria bacterium
CACCCAAGAGGAGATGCGGAATGTTCCCGAAATCGCCAAGCATGCCGGGCGTACCGCGACTCTGGCTTCCCTGTTGCCGGAAAAGGAGGGCGTGAACCTCAGTGAGTACGTCCGCGAGGTCCTGGAAAGGAGCCCTTTCCTGTTCGCGGGAAAAGACTGGGATGCCTTGTGCTCCAAGCATGGCCTTTCCCCGGACCTCATGCGTCAGGCCATGCGCCAGGATTTGGCGCGCGATTGGGGCCTGGAAGCCCTGCTGGTGGAAACGTTGGAGCGGGCCTTGGAAACCTATTCCCTCCGCGCCGTGATAGTGGACGAGGAGCATTCTCCGCAAGCGGGAGCGCTAGGAGCCTGGGCCAGGCAAAGGCAGATCCCGGTTTTGCATATCCATCAAGGATTAGGGCTGGCGGGGAACGATCCCGCCAATCAGACCATGCTTTCCGATGTGATCGCCGTAGCCGGACCTCGTGACATCGAGGCCTGGCAGGATGCGGGTTTGGCCGCGGGCAGGATGATTCAAACCGGGAATCCGGCGTGGGTCAAGTATACGGAATTGGCTGCCATGAAAGCGGATTGCCGGGCGGGTTTGGCCAGGTTGATCGGCTGGGGATCGGGGCCTTTGATCGTATTCGGAACGGGCTATGCCCCCATTCAATCGCCTTCCACCGATCCGGAGGTACTCGCGGCGGCGGCACGGGCATTTTTCCGCTGCGCGCGCGAATCGGGAAAGGTTCATCCGGCCTCCATTTGGGCGGTGCTGTTGCAGGCCGAGGATCCTGAGGGCCTGGAAACGGCGCTCAAGGCATGGGCAGCGGAGGAAGGAGTGCCCTCGGGACGCCTCCATTTTTTCCGCAATGACGCCGAATTGTTCTTAGCCGCCGCCGAATTGGTGGTTTCCGTTGACTCGACTTTGATAGTCCAGGCCTTGCTGGCCGGCACTCCCGCCCTCAACGTGCTCACCGACTCCGGCTGGCGCGTGGGTCCCGCATTCGCCGCCGACACGGGCGTCCAGGAAGTGGCGCCGGAGGACATGCGGGAGCATGTGCTGAAGGCTTTGGAAAGGCCCGCAATGGATGCGCGCGCCTTGGAATCGGCTCGCAACGCCTATCAACCGGCCAATGGCGATCCCATCAAGAATGTGGTGGATTGGATAGCGTCGATGCTGGCGCCCGCTTAGGGGTCCGAAAAGGGGATGTTCCCCCTCTGCCGGCTTGGATTCAAACGGAACGCATGCGCCCCAGAACAAAGGCTTCGGCCGCATCCCAGCCAGCGGTGGCTCCGCGCCAGCGGGCCAGGTGTTCGACCGCTTTAAGGGAGCGGGGATGGGGCCAGGGCCGCATTTCGGAAGCATATGCCCGCAACGCCCGCAACTTCACGCCCAAGGTATCGGAAACATCAACGAACCAGTTCGGGGCGAACACGGCCTCAGGCGAAGGCAAGCGCCATTCCGTGCTGGAGGGCACCTCGAAACACAGCAGGGCTTCCAGGGCATGGCCCGGCAATGGTCTGCAAACCGTTTCCACAGCTTGATGCACCACGCGATGGTCGATATTCACGTCCCCGGCATGATGCGTGTAAATGATGGCGGGGCGCAACTTGGTAATGACGGCCTCAACGGACTTGATCACTTCAAGCAAAGGCACCGTGTCCATACGATTGTCCGGGAAGGCATGCAGGGTCGTATCCACGGCCCCAAGGATGGCATTCGCTTTCCGGGCCGCCGCTTCCAGCCGGGATAGTCCGGCTTTCCGGCGCGCCCTATCGCGTTCGGGATCGCGGCTGGTGAGTCCTTCCGCCAGGATATGCACATGCACCTTGTCCCCGCGCTGGGCATGCCGGGCCATGGTGGCCCCGCAGCCCAGGACTTCATCGTCTGGATGGGCCGCGACGATCAGAACTGTCTTTTTCACGGCATATCCCCTTCGCGCCTGGCCGCCACCAGGTTCCAGGTGGCATGCATGCTTTGGGGTGGGGGCGACATCCGCTCCGTCATTTTATGCTCGAGCGAAAGGATGTCGAAATCCCGGAACAAATCGGAAAGATGGGCCTGATCCGAAAAATGCACCTTGCCCACTCCCGAGAACAGGCCCGAAGGGAATGCCTCGCGAGTATGCGCATCGCTGGCGCTTTTCCCCAGGGACGAATCCGAATGGGCCAGGGAGAACCAATCGATGCCGATATATTTAGCGCGCGGTTTCAACTTGGCGCGCACAAGGCCTAGACAACGCGCAATGGCCGCCGTGCCGTTATGGGTCAGGGAGCTGCGATCCACGATGAGATCGAAAGTTCCAGGGAAGGATATGGCTTGGGTGAAATCGCCGACCACCACCTTGCCCGCCAAAGCAGGGAAGCGCGCGAGCAAATCCGCCACCATGGAAGGGCTTCCTTCGATGGCATGGTAATCCATTCCAAGGGAAAGGAAGAAGGGGATATTGGCGCCGGCCGCGCATCCGAGTTCCAGCACCCTCAGGCCCCGGGTCTCGCCGCGAAGATGGCGCTTGCAATGGGAGATCAAATCGGACCAGGGCCATTGGCTCATGGCGCCGAGCTTCACATAGCGCGCTTCCCATTCCTCCGAAAAGCTCATAGGAACGCCCCGGGGCGAGGGAATCCGCCGCGGGCCGGGTTCATTCTATGACGATGAAGGAAGAGGTGGGCATATAAGGAAGGCGTTGAATGCGATAGGTGCCCAATCCCAACACTTCCTTGAGGGCCATGGTTTCCCCGGGCCAATTGGGATTGTTGATCTCGTCGAAGCCGATCACGCTCCCCTTGGTCAGGCGATCCTTGAGCAGTTCCAGGCATACCTTGGTCGGCTCGTAAATGTCGAAATCGAAATAGGCGAAAGCGACGATGGTCTCGGGATGTTCTTCCAGGTATTTCTTGAAGGTCTTGGTGGCGTCGCCTTTCACCAATTGATGCTTGCGGATGTTGGGGATGGGATTGAATTTCTCATGGCAGGCTAGGATCTTCTCCAGGAAATCCAGGTAATTTTCCGTCACGTTCATGCCGCCCTTCTGGGCATGGCCGGGATCATTGTCGGAAACGGACGGGAAACCGGAGAAAGTATCGAAGCCCACGATGCGGCGGTTGTAATTGAAGGGCTCGAGCATGCCGCGGAAGTTCTGGAAGAGCGACATGTTCTGGCCCCAGCGCACGCCGAACTCGGCGATGATGCCGTGCACGGGGATGATTTTCTGGTAAAGCTCGTACATGAAGATGAGGCGCGTCAGCGCTTGGCGCTTGATGAACACGCCGAGGTTGTTCACCTTTTCCGCGTCCGGGATGGGACATTCGCGGAACAGCTTCACTAAATCCTCATGGGCGGATTTTTCGTCCTGGTATCCTGCGGAACCGGCTTCGCCAGCATTCATAAATTCCCCTTCCGATCGGCCTTGCGGATCACTTCAGCATTTTAACTTCATCGCGCGAGGCATTGCAAGCCAAGAGGGTTTCCAGCGAGGCCGGGCCCAGATTGAACAGAAGATCCAGCACGCTCATATTGGGCAGGAAAGCGCCATGACCTTGGCGATAGGTGGGATGGACATAATTCTGGAAATAAGGGATGACACCGGCCTGGCGGAACATCTCCACCTCGGCGTATTCGGCTCCCATGGCTCCGAAGATATAGGTCGTGGCTCCCATTTTCCGGCACATGTCCAGGACCAGATCCGATTTTGCGCCCGTGAAGTCATGATCGCCCGCCTTGGATACCGGGGTTTTGATGCCCAAGACGTCCAGGAACCAACGCAGCATGTGGAAATCGAGATCGGCGAGCAAGGCCCATTCCCGCTTATAAGTCTCCTCGAAAAACCCGGCATAATCCCGGAAGAAAGGCGTCTTGCGATAGCATTGCTCGATGCTCATCCAATGCTTTTTGGCCCAGGGAGTGTCGTTCTTGATTTCTATGTCCACGATGCGCTTATCGCGGTGGTCCTTGCGCAGTACGGGCACGGTCAACAAAATGGGGCCATTGGGCCCCTTGATGGTGTTCCGGCTGATCCAATCCTTGGGCACATATTGGACCTGATCGAATACGATGAAATGATCCGCCAAGGCAATTTTGTGGAACAGCCCAAGCCAGGGCAAATAGGCTGGTTGATGCGCTGAGAGGATCATGCCGTCCTCGCTATTTCCGCGATGCGGCGGGCATCGTTTTCCGCCAATGAGGGATAAAGTGGAAGGGATACCGTGCTGGCGCACAGGGCGCGCGCATTTGGGAAATCCGCTCCATCGCCGAGCAACTCCCATTCTTCCAAGGGATTGATGGCGCGTATACCCGCGGTTTCCAGGGCTGCGATGACGCGCCCCGGCGATTCGCTGAGCAGAACGGCGCGATATGGGGATGCATGCAGCTGCGGCGATGCGGGCATGAGCATGCGCAGTCCCGCCGCCCGATAAATATCGAACAAGGTCCGACGCTTTTCCAGGAAACCCGGGAGCTTACGCAATTGTTCCCTCCCTATCGCGGCCTGTAGATCGGTCATTTGCAGATTGAAGCGCGCTTTGCCATCGTTGCGCTGATCGAATTCCCGGTAATCCCTGGCCGCGTCCGCCACTGCTTTATCGCGCGAGACAAGCATGCCGCCTTGCCCCCCCGTGGTCATCAGCTTGGTGGCGTAGAAAGAGAATACTCCAGCGTCGCCCTTAAGGCCTACAGGCGATCCATCCACCTTCGCGCCCAATGCCTGCGCGCAATCCTCGATCAAGCGCTGCCTCGGCTCCGATCCCTTTGAAAGGGCCCGCACATCCATGGGTATGCCATACATATGCGGCACAATCGCCATAGCCGCTCCGGAGCGTCGCAAGGCCGCCGGATCCAGGTTGGGCGAACCGGTGCAGGTGTCCAGGAGGATCGGATCGGCCTTGGCGAAACGGCATGCGTTCATGAGGGCGGCGCAGACATAGGCCGGGAAGGCGAGGCTTTTCCCTTCCGCCCCCAAGGCTTCCAAAGCGAGGAATAAGGCCGCTGTTCCGCTGGACAAGGCCACGGCATGGCACGGGGGCAACCCCAGATAGGCGCAGAACTCTTCCTCCAAGGCCCGTACTTCCTTGCCTTGCGCCAACCAACCGGAGCGGATAGCGCGCCCCGCGGCCTGCTCTTCTTCTTTGCCCAGGGTAGGGCGGTTGTGCGGAACCGGATCCAGACGCTTTTCCGCGGCTTGGTAATAGCCCTCTTTCACCACCATCGGATTTCCGATCACCAGGGAATAAGGCGGGATGTTGCGGCCCTCCACTATGGTTCCCGCCGCGACCACGCTATGATGGCCGATATGCGCCCCGCCTTTGATCACGCTATGGGAACCGACGAAAACATTTTCCTCCAGGATGATTTCCCTGCGATCCACTTCTTCGGCGATACCGATGGATTTGCGGTGCGAGTCCGCGCAGTTGATGGAAACGAAAGAGGCGATATCGCAATTGTCGCCGATGCAAACTCGGCTATTCTTGGCGTTAACCTCGGACATGCCACCAATATAGACGTTGTCCCCGATTTCGGGTTCGCCATTGATCCACACCAGGGGATGGAAGCGATTGGCTTGGAAATGCGTGTGTTGGGAGAACGCTTGGGCGAAGCGATCCCCGTTTTGCGCGCCTTCCAACCCACCCTGCGCGCCGTCTTCCGTACCACCTAAGTTACCCCGCGGCATCAGGCGAAATCCCCCATCTGGATTTGCGCGCCTTTGGCGATGGGCCGCAAGGCTTTTTTCCCCAGTATGGCCTCCCAGAAGCTGGGATACAGGCCGGTACCGGGGCGACGCAGGCCCAGGTTGTCTTCGCCCAGGATTTCCCCCGCGCCGATGGGCCGCAATGCTACGATGCTGCGGCGCGCCAGGGCGCGCATGCTTTTCTCGGCCGCGGTGGGACGGACCAATGCGGAACCCATCATGGCATGGGCTTTCCGGATGGAATCGATCCAATCCTTGAGGCCGGCCGGTTCTTCCGAGAACCAATGATCCGGGCCTGGCAAGCCATGGCCCAAGGTGAAGTGCTTTTCGAAAAGCGAGGCGCCCATGGCCAGGGCCAAGGACGAGGCCAACGGGCCCTGGGTATGATCGGAAAAGCCCAGCACCAGGGTAGGGTAAGCCGCGGCCAGGGTGGTCAACTTGCGCAAGTTGACGTCGATAGGCGGTGTGG
>JBDSWM010000041.1:0-20921 GCA_039926685.1 Fibrobacteria bacterium
GAATGTGCTGACAGGCACCAAGCCCGCCAGCTGGGCCAATTCGCCGCGCTGGCGCGCCATCGACGACTCCACCGCCAGCGTGAACGTGCGCGCGCGCTCCTACCTTGCCTCCAATTGCTCGGGCTGCCATGGGGAACGCGCTAATGCAAACAACCTTGCCACCCAGTGCGTATGGATTGCCGATTACCATGTTATGAACGATTCCCTATACGATTTCCGCCATAAGTACAGCCGGCCCTTTAATGGGTTGGATACTCTCTTGCCGCAGTTCTATCCCGTCACCGATAAGGGCAACAACCCCTTAGGGCTCAACGCCCTTCAGGTGATCGCGGAATTGATCGTTCCCGGGTATCCCATGAAGTCCACCATCGTCCAACGCCAGATCGCGCGCGATACCTTCCCCGGCGAATTTGGTCCAAACTCTGATCAGATGCCGCCTTACGGCACCTTCGAAGCCAATATGCCCGCTATCGCTTTGCTTTCGAAATGGGTCGAGGCCTATCCAGCCAATCCTGCCCCGGGTTGGGATGACACCGTCAACAACGTCATCGGCATCCATGCGCGGGCCAACCCTGCCGGTGCCGGGCTGGTATTCAAGGGCGATCGCATCCTGGTGCTCCCGGAAAACACCAAGGCCGGTACCCGGGTCACCATGTCCAGCCTGGATGGGAAAAACATCCCGCTCCGGTCCTTGGGCGACAATACCTATGCCGTGCCCGCCTCGGTTCCGCGCGGGGCGTATTTGATCCGCATCGGGGATAAAGCGTTCCGGCGCCTGCTGCCTTAAGTACCCATACCTGGGGAGTCGCGATGCAGCCCACAACCCGTTCCCAATCCTTTATCTGGCGGCTTTCAGCCGCCTTCTCATTCTCCATCGCCTCCATCGCATCCAACGGCGCCGCGGCATTCAATTACTGGGACGTCACCGATCCGGCCAAAACGCCGCCCACGCTGACGGCCACGGGGGCTTTCGCGAGCGTTCCGACCGGCCAGCTCATAGCGGAAGCGCATCCGTTCGATATCAACACGCCTCTCTGGAGCGATGGCGCGCATAAGGCGCGCTGGGTTCTGCTCCCGCCCGGAAAATCCATCGCCTTTTCGGAACGGAACGACTATTGGGGGTATCCGGACAGTACCGTGTTCATAAAGCAATTCGACATCGACACGGTGCCCGGAGATACCACCTCGCGCATCCGCTGGGAGACGCGATTTCTGATCAACAAGCGCGAGATACTCGATTCCAGCACCATGATACCGGCGGATCATTGGTATGGCTTCAGCTATAAATGGAACGCCGCCCAGACGGACGGTACCTGGGTGGGCAAGTATTCCATTCCCGATTCCATCCGCACCTACCCGATTGGCAAGAGCGCGGCGGTCAAAATCAAGAAGTGGGTCTTTCCCGCCGAGCATTGCTTCAATTGCCATTACAGCGCCCAGAATGACACCATCCACACCCGTTCCGTGCTGGGTTTTTTCACGGCGCAATTGAACCGGCCCATGCCCGGCAAACCCGGTGTGAATCAGTTGGATTCCCTCTTCAACTTGGGCGTACTGACAGGCGCCAAGCCCGCCACCTGGGCCGATTCGCCGCGATGGCGCGCCCTCGACGACTCCGGCGCCAGCGTGAACGTGCGCGCCCGCTCCTACATCGCGGCCAATTGTTCGGGCTGCCACGGGGTCCGCGGCAATGCCAGCAGCGTCGCGGGCGGTTGCCGTTTGAATTACGACTATCACGTCATGAACGATTCGCTATGGGAATTCCGCCATCACGGCACCGCCATCTATTCCGGCATAGACACCCTCCTGCCGCTGTTCTATCCCGTCACCGACAGGGGCAACAACCCGAATGGCCTGGACAGCCTGAGGATCCTTCCAGAATTGGTGGTGCCCGGGTATCCCCAAAAGTCCTCCCTCATCATGCGCCAGATCGCGCGTGATACCATTCCCGGAAACTATGATCCAATCCATGACCAGATGCCTCCTTTCGACAGCTACGAGGTCAACTTGCCCGCCATCGCCCTGCTCTCGCATTGGGTCACGGAAATGCCGGGAAAAGCGGCTCCGGGTGCGAGCCCGGAACCCGCAGCCATTCATGCATTAAACGGGCATGTCCGCGCCGGGCTCGTGGTCAAGGGCGATCGCATCCTGGTGCTTCCGGAAGGCACCAAGATCGGCTCCAAGGTCGTCATGTCGGCCGTGGACGGCAGGAATATCGCGTTGCGTTCTTTGGGCGGCAATCTCTACGCCGTGCCCGCCTCGGTCCCGCGCGGGACCTATTTGATTCGTATCGGAAATAAGGCGTTCAAGCGGCTGTTGCCGTGAATTAATCCGGACCGTGTTCGCGCGGCGCGATATTGCCGCCAGCCGTATATTAGCCGGTAAGGGTGCGGCGAGGGCTAGAGGGAAGGCGGTTCCACACATGGTTTCAGTGAGAAGTAGATTCGGATGGGCGATAACGGCCGCCTGCCTGGGCTTATGTATCCGCTCCGCACAGGCGCTTATCGTCTATCAGGGCAAGGTGGTTCCGGCATGGCCCGCGGAGGCGGAAGCGCCGGCCGCCAAGGTTTCCGCCCCGGCCGGCCAGGCCGCGGCTTCACCTTCTGCTTCCGCTGTTTCAGCTGCCGCGGCGGCGCCCCATTACTACCCCCATCCCAGCGGCGCGGTGTGGGGCCTGACCTTGCTGGTCGACTTCTCCGACCAGAGTCCGGCCTTCACCAAGGAGGAGATCAACGACTGGCTGAACCTTAAAGGCTTCAACCGCTTCAGCAACCAGGGTTCCGTGCGCGATTATTATGCGGAAGCCTCCAACGGCAAGGTGGATTTCCAGAACGAGGTCCACGGTTTCTATCGCGCCAAGAATACCAAGGCCTATTATGAGGGCGGCAACGGCTACCAGCGCGCCGAGGAACTGGTGGCGGAAATCCTGGAGCATTTCGACGCGGAAGTGGATTTCTCCAAGTTCGACAATGACAAGGACGGCAAGGTGGAGGCGGTCAGCCTCGTCTACGCGGGCAGCGGAGTGACCTTCGCGCAAGGGCTTTGGCCGCATGCGGGAAGCCTGAACCAGAAACGCGACGGAGTGCAATTGACGCGCTATATGATGACCGATTTGGGCAAGACATTCGGCCTGTACGTGTTCTGCCATGAATGCGGCCACATGCTTTTCGGCTGGCCGGACCTGTACGGCTTCGGGGATTATTGCCTGATGGGCAACCGGCCCAACGACATCAATCCCGTTATGATCAACGATTTTTACCGCGCGGATCAGGGTTGGATAGGCGCGGTGGACATCGATAAGAACACCAATGCCCATTATCGCGCGCGCGCCAACGATACGCTGGGCTACCGCTTCGTGAATCCCGCGCGTCCGCAGGAATGCTTCTTCTGGTCCAATCTAAAGAACCAGGGCCGCCGGGCAGTGCTCAAAGGCCGGGGACTCATGGTCCTGCATTTCGACAAGGATATCGGAGCCAACAACCCGCCCAAGCCCCTGGGCCTGGCGGTGGTGCAGGCGGACGGGAAAAGGCAATTGGATACGGCACAGTGGCCCAGTCCCGGCAGCGATGCGCTGGATTATTTCTCAGCGTCCAATGGCGCCAAGTTCGGCGCGACCACGGTCCCGGCGGCGAACTGGAACAACGGAACAGCCTCCGGCTTGAACCTGTACGATATCGGATCGGCGTTGGATAGCATGGATTTTTACGTGGGAACCGGCGCCGTGGCCGTCCAGGCGCCCCGACCTACCCGCCTTCCCTCCGCCGCCTTCGAGGCCGGCCGGGAGCCATCGCCCGGTATTTCCGTGGGCGCGGACGGGGCCAGGATCCGGCCGGCCAGGATCGGCGCCAAACGGGCCGTAAGGGCCGTCTTCCCTGAGAGCCGTCCTCCCGAGGGACGTCTTCCTTGAGACCCGTCTTTCTTGAAGGCCGGCGTCGGATCCCGCTTCCGGAAGCTCAATAGCGCTTGCGCAGGGTAACCGTGCGGATACCTTGCTCGAATCCCGCTTCCAGCAAATCCCCCAGATACGGGCTGCCGAGCACCGGCTCCCCGTTGATCGTTTCCGCCTCCAGAACCTTGACCGGCAGGATGGCCCGGTCCACCAAGCGACCCAGCACGCTCAGGTAACCGGGAAGGTACGTATGCCGAGGAGGTACGCGCACCAGCAGGTCGCGGCCCAGGCGGCGCGATACCAACGCCAGATCGGAGCCGTGGAACACCAGGTGCGTTGAGCCCAGGCGCGGAGGCAGGGCGTAAGGAAGACCGGCCAATCCGAGCGCGCAAGGCGAGGCCGGGTCCACCGCGGACATCCAATACACCGCATCCCCGGCGAGCCCGCCTTCCAGGCTCCGCATGGCTTGGGGCGAAATGAATTGCAGGCCCGGAATACCCGCGAAAAAATGCCCGGACAGAACCTCTCCGGACAATTCAAGCAGGCGCAGGGACCGGAACACGGAAGCCCATTGCAAAGACTGCGTTTCATGGCCGAGCAATTCGCGGAACAGGACCCCGTAACGGCGGAGCAATTGGCGCACGCGATCCTTGGAAAGCTCTTCCGCCTCCAGGGCATCCCCGGCCGCCGGAAGGCGATCCAAGGCGAGCCAGGCGCCGGCCAGCGGTCGGGCCGCCTTCCAACGCTGGAAGCGGCGGCGCGGCGAAGCGGTTCCGGTCTCTGGCGCATGGGCGGCGGGCGGCGGCGGCGGTTTGAATCCGGTTTCGACGCCTTTGCGCAAGGCGGCGAAGGTATCGTTACTGATGCGGCCCCGCCAGGCCAGGTCCCATAAGGCAGTGATGATCCGGTCCGATGGCAGCGGGATGCGCGCGGACAGGGCCTGGAAATCCATGCGCCCGGGCGCGGCGGCCGTCAGCGGCTCCAGCACCAGGCTTTGGTCGGGGGTGAGCGGGGCCTCCTCACCATTGCTATCATTCCCGCCTTTCCCACCATTCGCGGGAGGAAGGAAAAGCTCCAAGTCTTCCGGAAATGCGAACCCGGTTTTCTCCTTGCCCGCGCCGAACCAGAGCAGGCCGCTATCCCGGAACAATTCGTCCATGCGGGAAGGCAAATAGGGCATGGCCCGCGCCGGCAGGATGTCCGTCTCCCATGCGGAGGCCGCCGCCGGGTAGCCGAAGAGTTTCTCCAGGCAGGCTTGCAGGCCTTCCAAATCCGAGGCGGGACCGGTGAGCCCCTGCCAGAAGGCGAGGAAAAGCGGCAGCATTTCAGCGGGCCGGGCGCGGAATTCGGGCCGGGAGCGCCTCCGCATCAAACGCAGCAGGGTTTCCAGGTTGGCGGCGTCGCAGATTTCCAGTTGCGGGGAGGCGTCTCCGGTCTCGCTCAAGAGGCCGATTATCAATCGATCACCCTCCGTCAATTCGCGGATAGCCTCCTCGACGTCCGGAAATGCCGCGCCGAACAAGGCCTTGGGTAGCTCCAATGTTACCGGGCCATAGGCCCTGAGCCATTGCGAGAGGATGCGCGCCAAACCCGAATCCGCGGACGCGGCCTCCTCCTCTTCCTCCTTTCCGTTTTTGTCGATGACCTTCCGCTTGTCGTCGTCTTCGGCGGCGCTTTCCCGCGGCGCAGACCGATTCCCGGCCTCCAAGTCCGCCAAAGTCCGCAAAGCGTTCAAGGCCGCCTCGGGAGCGGGCCGATCGGCATCGGGTCTTTCCGGCACGGTAGGCGCCATCGAATCCGCGTCCCCGGATCCCATCAAAGCAGGCATGATCCGGATGTCCTGAGGCCGGTAGCCCAGCGCCGCCAAGAGGCGGGGCAGGGTTTCCACCGCCGCCACCGCGGCCGTCTCCGCGCCGGGAAGCAGGATGCACAGCAGCCGAGCTTCCAGGCGGAGGAAATGCCGCGAGCGCGCTTCGCCTTCGGGCGGAGAACCGCAGGCGGCCATCAGGGCGCGCCACTCTTCCCATGGGATAAGCAAACGCTCTTTGGCCCATTCCACCAATTCGCCCGCGTCCTGAGGCGCGTAGCCGGGAGCCAACCGTTGGGCCTTGGCCTGGAACTCCGCGCTTACCGCGCGCGGGATTTTCGGCCGCAAGGGGGAAGAGAAGGCGATCTCGCGTAGCAGATCCTCGCGGCCCGGAACCGGCCCTTCGGCCGGCTTGTCCAGGGCGTACATGTATTTGTTTGCCTGCTTCCAGATCAGCCCGTCCGCGAAAGGCGAAGGTTCGGTGCTGCGCGCCTCGGTAACCCGGATGGTACCCGCATGGACTTCCTCCAGCATGGCCTTCAAAGCGGGCAGATCGAATTCATCGCGCAGGCATTCGCGCCAGGTCTCCAGCACGATGGGGAAATCCGCGAATCCGGACACGGCCTGCAACAGGCTTTGCGATCGCAGGCGGTTGAGCCATAACGGGATGCGGGAACGTGTGGTGGATCGGGGCAACAACAGGGCCCGGGCCGCGTTCTCGCGGAAATGCGCGGCGAAATAACCCGTGCGTTCCAAACGCCGGCGCAGCATGGCTTCCAGGTTGTCGGCATGCACCAGATCCAGCAGGGACCCGGGGGATTCATCGGGGGGCAACCGGATGAGCAGGCACTCGTCGCCCGTAATGATTTCCAGCCTCCGGCCGGTGCGTTCTTCATAGGCGGCGGCCAGGGCATAGGCCCAGGGCCGGATCAATTTCCCGCCCCAAGTCGCATGGAGGATCACTTGCCTGTCCCCATCCCCAGGGCCCGCTCCTAAGGCCGCTCCTGCCGACGGGCCGGAACCGCCTCCGGCCCAAATGCCCGCATCCTCGATCAGGATATGGTGGCGATGCGGCAATGCGGCGCGGGTGGCCGTTCGTTGCCGGCGCAGGAAAGCGATCAAAGCGTCCGCGCCGGCGTGATCCAGGCCATGTTCGCGCGCCAGCTCTTCCGCGAATTTCTCCGCGCGGGAAGGATCGTCTAGCCGCGTATCGGCCGCTTCCAGGAATTCCCCCAACCGTAAAGAGAAATGAAAACCGCGATCGCGCTCGTCCGCTCTCCAGAAGGGAGCCATCTGCGCAGTGCGATCGGAATGCACTGCTTCCACTTCATTGGCCGTAATGCGGACGATGCGCCAGCTCTGGCCGCCCAGGTTGAACATCTCACCTTCCCGCCGCTCCCACACGAACTCCTCGTCGAGTTCGCCTATCTTGGCGCGCGTTTCCGCATGGCGCAGAGTATACAGGCCCCGATCCGGTATGGTCCCGCCCGAGAGGCCGAGCAGCAGCGCCGCGCCTTTGCCCGCCGTGATCCTGCCGTCCACGGCGTCGATGGAAAGGCGGGGCCTGAGTTCCCGGATACGCGAGGCTTCGAAGCGCCCGGCCAGCATTTCCAACACCAAGTCGAATTGGCCGCGGGGCAGGTGGCGATAAGGATGGCTGACGCGGATGGCGGCGAACAAGCGATCCACGGTCCAATCCCCGGTGGCGGCCATGGCGAGCATGATTTGCGCAAGCAGATCGAGCGGACCCTCGACCACCTTGGTCGCTTCCAGATCCGCGGCCAGCACGCATTTCACCGCCACCGCCGCGTCCAGCAGATCGCGGCCATGCGAAGCGAACAAAAGGCCCCGGCTCACTTGCCCCACGCCGTGTCCCGCGCGTCCCAGCTTCTGCAGGGCGGAGGCTATGGAGAAAGGCGTTTGCACCAGGATCACCTGATCCAACGCGCCCACGTCGATGCCGAGCTCCAGGGAGTTGGTGGCGACGATGGCCGGCAAGACGCCTTCCTTCATGCGCGTTTCCACCACGTGGCGGATCTCCTTCGACAAAGAACCGTGATGGGCATAGGCCAGAGGCGTTTCCTCGCCGTCGTTGAGCAGCCTGGACAGGCGTTCCGACAAGCGGCGGTTATTGGCGAAGATGAGGGTGGATCGGGATTCCCGGACGCGGATCTTGATGGCCGCGGCCATGCTGGTCCAGATATCCCGCTCCTCCTCCTGCCCGGACGGCGCGTCATCGACGGGATAGCGCACTTGCAGCGCATAGCTCTTTGGCGCGCGCGAGGCGATGCATTCCACGTGCCGCGGCACGTAGCCGGTCTCGCCCAGCCTATAACCGCCCACCCAGGCGGCAACCGTCTCCAGGGGGCGCACGGTGGCGGAAAGGGCGATGCGCTGGAATTCCCCGGCCAACGGCACCAGCCTATCCACGGCGGTGATGAGATGCGTACCGCGCTTGGTCCCGGCCACGGCGTGGATTTCGTCCAAGATCACCACCTGCAAGGCGCGCAGGGAATCCCGTCCCGCTTGCGAGAGCAACATCAGGTTGAGGCTTTCCGGAGTGGTGATGAGGATTTCGGGAGGATTCCGCAGCATGCGGCGGCGCTCGGCGGCGGGCGTATCCCCGCTGCGCACCAGCACGCGGATATCCGGAAAGGCACGGGGCTCAGTTGCGGCGGCGAAGGCATCGCGGATGCCTTCCCAAGGGGCCAGCAGGTTTTTGCGGATATCGTTGTTGAGCGCCTTCAGGGGGGAGATATACAGGACGCGCGTGGCCCCGGCGCCCCAGGATCCCGAAGCGAACCGGTCCAGGGCCCAAAGGAATGCCGTCAGGGTTTTCCCGCTGCCCGTTGGCGCCGTAAGCAGCACATGGCCGCCAGCGGCGATGCGCGGCCAGGCTTGGACCTGGATGTCGGTAGGTGCGCCCACATGCGCGCGGAACCAGGTTTGGATAATGGGATGGAACGGGCTCAGGGCATCAGACATTCATATCCCCCGCATTCGGTCCCGAAGCAAAGCTAGTTTTTCCCCGCTACCGATGCTTCCATTCGTGGGGGCCTTGCTTCCGCTCCATCCTTGGCCTCGCTTCCGCACCGAGCTTAGTTGTTAATTTACAGTTCATGCAAGACGATTGGGTCGCCTGCCCCCATTGCGGCGAAAGCATCCGGCGGAATGCCAAGGCCTGCAAGCATTGCGGATCGGACGAACGCACCGGATGGTCCGAGGACACCTATTTGGACGGTATCGATTTACCTGAAGCGGAGGATTATGGGGATGGCCTGGAAGCGGAAGGCTTCCGCGCGCCCGCAAAGACTCCGGGCCGCACCGTTATCGCTCTGGTATCCGGAGGCCTCATCCTGCTTTTCGCCCTGTGGCTGCTGCGGGGCGTTTTTTGATCGCTTGATCGCGAAGGGCGCCGGTTAACGGCGTTGCAAGGGGAACAGGAAAGGCACGGTGATGAATTTGGGCCGGGATTCCGGAAAAGCCCGCAAGCGCCAATCCAGCACCTTGCGCAACAGCTCCTGATCGAAAGCATCGACACCGGTGCTGCTGCTGACGATGGAACCTTCCAGCACGCGTCCGCTCGGATCAACCGTTAAGCCAATCACAACCTCGCCGGAAAGTCCCGGGAAGCCCAAGGCATAGCGGTTGTACATCTCCTGCATATTGTCCGCGTCGATGTTGGTGGCGGCCTTCACCGAGGCGCGCAGGATGATTTCCCCCAGATTGGTGGCCTTGGGGCGGACCAGGGCACCTCCTCTATCTTCTCCAATCACCGCCGTTCGGGATTCCGCATCGGCCGATGCGCCCCCCTTCGCGCGCGCGTTAGCGCGCCTTTGCGCAGGGGCGGTTTTGGCGATGGGGAGCGGGGCGGGAGGGGCTTGGGAGGACAGCGCAGCCGGCTCGACCGGAAGTGCGCGCCTAACGTCTGCCGTGACCTGCTGCGCGGGATAGCGGTTCAGTCCGGCGGCGGGAGAGCCGGAAACCGGGCCGACGGATGCTCCCGCGGACGGGCCCATATGAGAGGAAGGCGAGGCGGGCGCGGGATTGAGGCGCTGCTGCGTGGACATTTTCGGACGCAGGAAGGGGAGCTGCTTTTCCAGCCCGTCGAAAACCCCCGCTTGCGTGGCGGCGAACAACCCCAATCCCAGGATGGCGATGGCGATGATCACCACGGCGGCGATGGCGTATTGCAGGGCTTTGCGATCGGGCGTGTCGATCTCGAACATGGGAGGGGCCGTTTCGGAACCCTCCGCTACTTTGCGCAGTTGCGCCACCTTGCGGGTGAGCGCCTGCTCGCGCGTCAACTGTAGCGCTTCCGCTTCCGGCAGAAGCTGGGGGATGATGCGCTCGCCTTTGGGCTGGGCGGCTTCCAGTTCCTTGGCTGCCCGGTAGGCCGCCAGCTGAAGGGAAGCTTGTTGTGCGGCGATTTGCTGGGCCGCTTGCCGCGCCAGAGCTTGTTCCCGAATCGTGGGCTGGAGCGGCGGTTCCATGGCCAGGAATTGCTCGGCGGTCACGGAGATGGTGGCCATGGGATCGACGGGAAGGGATGGCGCCCTGGTTTCCGCGAAGAGGGTGCCGTTGGGCGATTGCGAGAGGGTATCCTCAGGCTTGACGATCATGGTCTTCTGCAATTCCGCCAGCCGGTGCAGGCTGGGGGAATGTTCCTTGCGGACGCGGCCGGAAGGCCCGGACAGATCGGCATCGGCCTTGAGCAGGCGCGCGCGCGCATTGGCCATCCATTGTTCCAGGCGTTCGCGCTGGGAGGCTTCTTCCTTTTCGGCTTCCAGCCTGGCATGTGTTTCCGTTTCCGCATCGGCATCCATCTTGGCGCGCATGCGGGAAAAGTTGTCGGCCAACTTTTCCAATCCCTTCGCTTCCATCATGATGGTGGGCGGGTTGTCGATTTGCAACGGGGACGGATACGCGGACTCGAAGGGGGAAGGCGCGAAGGCTTCAGCGGGCGGCGTGAGAGGTTCGACAGGGGATGTGATGGCTTCAGCAGGCGGCGCGGAGGCGACGGAAGATGGGACTGTCGTCGTGGCTGGGTCGGGAAGGAGCGTGCCGGAATAACGCAGCTCCGGCTGCGCGTCATGCGCTTCCAACAAAGCTTCGGATTCCTCGCGCGGCAGGATTTCCGATCGCGCGCCCGGCATGGGCGCCTCGGAGGGTTCCGCCCCGGTGCCTTCTATATCGGAAGCCTGGGAGGGGAATTCCGGATCGACGTAATCGAGCGGGACCGGGTTGGAAAGGGTGTTCCAATCCAGATCCTCTTGGGGAGATTTATCGGCCATAGGCAACCAGCTTTTCGACGGATCAGGAGGGCAATGCAGTAGCCCAAAAAGTATTAATCCCGGTCTGGAGCCGCAATGCGGCCTTAATGAATTTAGGTTTTCACAAAGCTAAAACCCGCAAAAAACGCCAAAAAATGAGCTCAAAAACGGGGAACGTGGCTAGAGCTCCGTCGTCGCTGCCAGCACCTGCTCAATCGTAGTATCCCCCCGCAGCACCAACTCGATCCCCGCCTGGCGCAGGGTTTTCATGCCTTCCTTTTCCGCGCAGGCCTGGATGTCCATGGTGGAGGCGTTCCGGAGGATGAGCTTTTTGACCTCGCGCGAGCAGTTCAGCATTTCGAAAATGCCGATACGGCCCTGATAGCCCACGCCGTTGCAGGTCACGCAGCCTTCGCCCACATGGAACTTCACCTCCGCCGCGTCCTTGACGCGCGCGTCCTCGACCCGCAAGTGCAATTGGTCGATCATCTCCTGAGGCGGCGTGTAAGGCACTTTGCAGCGCGAGCAGATCTTGCGGACCAGGCGCTGGGCCACCACCAGGTTAAGGGAGGAAGCCAGCAGCAAGGGCGGGATGCCGATGTCGACGAAGCGGGCGATGGCGCTGGCCGCATCGTTGGTATGCAGGGAGGAGAACACCATGTGTCCCGTCAGGGCCATCTTGACGGCGATGTCCGCGGTCTCGTTATCCCGGATTTCCCCGATGAGGATGGTATCGGGATCCTGCCGCAGGATGGACCGCAGGGCGTTGGCGAAGGACATGCCGATGGCGGCGTTCACATGCACCTGGGTCACGCCTTCCATATGGTATTCCACGGGATCTTCCACCGTGATGATGTTGGAAGTGACGTCCTTGATCTGCTGCAGGGCGGAATACAGGGTGGTGGACTTGCCCGAGCCGGTGGGGCCCGTGACCACTATCATGCCATGGGGCTTGGAGATGTTCTCGCGAAAGATCTTGAGCTCGTGATCGGTAAAGCCCAGGTTGTACATGCTCTTCTCGTAGGCTTCCTTGTCAAGGATGCGCAGCACGCACTTCTCGCCGAAGATGGTGGGCAGGATGGACACGCGCACGTCCACTTCCTTGAGGCCTATTTTCACCACCATGCGTCCGTCCTGCGGCAGGCGGCGCTCGGCGATGTTCAGGTCCGAGAGGATCTTGATACGCGTGACGATGGCCTGGTGGGAATGGCGCGGCGGCGACATCACGCGGCGCAATTCGCCGTCGATGCGGTAGCGCACGGTGAGATCCTTTTCCATCGGCTCGATATGGATATCGCTGGCGCGGTCGCGCACCGCGTTGGCGATGAGCATGTTCACCAGCTTGATGATGCCCAGCTCGGCGCCGGCGCTGGCGGCCTCCTCGACGCCCATTTCCTCTTCGACCTTCTTGATGTACTGCACCTCGGTCGCGAGGTCGGCCATCAGATCGGAGGCGCTGCGGTGGGAGGCGATGTCCCGATAATACCTGTCGATGGAGACGGTGATGTCCTCCACCGTGCCGAGCACGGGCGTGATGCGCATGTCGGTCTGATCGCGAAGATTGTCCAGCAGGCGCAGGTTGGACGTGTCCAACATGGCAACGGTGAGCTCATCGTCGGCCTTCTCCAGGGCGATGCAATGATATTCCCGCGCCACGCGCTCTGGGATGAGCGCCACCACGTTCAGATCCGCGGAGGCGAATTGCTTGGGCGTAGCCACGGGAACGCCCAGCTGGCTGGCCAGGAAATGCATTTTCTGGAATTCATCGATGTAGCCGAGCGAAACCAGAGCATCGCCCAGGCGGAGATTGGTGGTCTCCTTCTGGAAATCCAGCGCCTTCTTCAATTGCACCGAGGAGATGATCCCGTTCTCGACCAGGATGGCGCCCAGGGCCTGGGCCTTCTTGGAAAAGTCCGCACGCTGGGTCTTCTTCTTCTGCTCGATGCGCAGGGAGGCGACATAGGTCTTGAGGATCTTGCCCAGCTCCTGCGGCGGCAGGGGCAGGTAGAGGATGTCGTCGGCGGCCAGCTCGGTCTTGACTTCGGCCACCTGGTCCATGCCGCCGTCGGTGACGATGGCCAGCAGGCACGGCACCTTGGCGATCAGCTTCAGGGTCGCCACGTCCTGCACGAAGGTTTCCAGGGAATCCCCGGGGCTGAAAATGGCCAAGGCCAATTCGCATTGGAGCTTTTCCGAATGCCCGAAATTCCCGGCGAAGAGCTGCAGGAATTGCCCCACGTCCGCCGCCTTCAGGAGCTGCGCGAATTGTTGCAGCGACTCCTTGCGATAGGCCAGCAAGGTCGTTTTCAACGGCGCGATACTGTCCGCGGAGGATCCTTGGGATTCGGATTTGGTGGTAGTCGTCATATCGCCGCTCATTTCCCGAAGGTCGAATCCGCTTTTACACCGCCTACGCCGCCCGTCTCGAACATCAGGTCGGAAGACTTGCGGATGATCCTGGGCTTGATTTCGATGATGAGATTGGTCTTGGTTTTCACGAAGAGGCGGTGGGTGAACAAGGCCCCCAGCAACGGGATTTGCCCCAGTATGGGCAGCTTCCTCAGCTCTTCGGTTTCCTCTTCGGACATCAACCCCGCCAGGAATACGGTTTGGCCGTCGGCCACGCGCACGGTAGTCTTGGTGGTGCGGATCTTCACCAGCGGCAGGTCGGAATTGGGGCCTTTGAAGCCCGTGATGGAGCTGACCTCCGGTTCCAGATTCAGGGTAATCTCGGAATCCTCGTTCACATGCGGCATCATGCGGATTTTCACGCCCACATCCTCATGCTCCACGGATTGATTCGCGCCGCCGCCTGTCGTGGCGGCGGAATTGTAGGATTGGATGACATAGGGGATTTTCTGGCCGATGAGGAGGCTGGCCTCGCGGTTGTTGGTGGTGGTGAGCTTAGAGTTCATGAGCACGCGCGCGTCGCCGTTCTGGATGAGCATGTCCAGCAGGATGTTGAAGTTGATGGGCGCGCGGACCCCGCCTTTCAGCAAATAACCCTGGCTGGCCGCCACCTGGGGGAAGGACAGGCCGGTAGAGACGGGCGAGAGCGCGCCCCAATCGATGCCGTACTTGTCGGTGTTGTCCACGGTCACTTCGATGAGGCGCGTTTCCAACAGCACCTGGGTATGCGGATGATCGATGGACCGCACGATGCGTTCGATTTCATTGATGACGCGCGGGCTGGCGTAGGCGATGAGGCGGTTGCCGCCCCGGTCCACCTTGACGTTCTTGCTGAAATCGGAGAGCAGCACGGCCACTTCCTCCGCATCCGCGTAGTTCAACGCGATCACATAGCCCGATTGCCCCACTTCGTCCTTCAGTTTGCCCTGCTCGCCGATGAGCACGGAGTTGCCGATGATCTCGTAGGACAGCCCCGCGGCTCGCACTATCAAATCGATGGCTTCCGCCACCGGGGTCTTGTTGAGGATGATGGAGATCCTGGCCTTCTGCACGCCCTCGCCCGCCACGAAATTCATGCTCGACCTATCGGCCATGACCTTGAGGATTTCCGAAAGGTTGGCGTCCTGGGCGTTCAGGGAAATGGTCATGCGCAGCAAGGGATTGGGATCCTTGGTGATGATGGGGGACTCCGCTTTCGTCTCCGTTATGATCACGGGGACGCTGCCGGCCATGTCCGAGCCGCCGAGAGGCGCGGCGTGCGCTTGCAGGCAAGCCGGGCCGAGCAGCAATATGGTCATCATCTGTTTCGATTGCATGTCTGCGTCCCGCCTTATTTTTTCTGGTAGTTCCGGTTACCGGACAAATCGTAGATATACACGCCGGAATCATCTTCCATCGTGATTTCCTTGCTGGTGATGCGGACCACTTTGCGCGCGCCGACCATGTCCCCCACGTCCACGGATTTGGATCGCTCCCCGTCCATGACGATAGCCGTATGCTGCCCATAATCGTCGGCGATGATGGCGGTCAGCTTGACATTGTCCGCCGGGGCTGCGGGAACCGCCGGCGCGGCGGGAGCGGGGGTCCCGGATTTCGCTGCGGAGGCTCTAGCTGCGGCGGACTTGCCGGAAGCAAGGCGGCGGGGAATGGCTTCCGCCACCGGATTCGCCACTTCCCGGCGCCGTCCCGTCATGGGATCGCGCCCGCCGGGATAGGAAAAGCTGGCCCGCATGGTGAGCACGTCCTCGAGATGATCGACCAGATCGATGAATTTCTGATCGTAGCCTTCCGTGGTGGCCAGGGATTGGTTCACCTCCTGCCGGAAGCCGCTGTTCTGGGAAAAGACCCGCAACGCCAGTCCCAGGGCCAGCACCATGGCGACCACCGCCGCGGCCGTGAAGGGGTTGAATTTCATTTTCAGCCTTTCTTGACCCGGAAGGTATCGAGGTGGATCTTGATGGCGGCGGTTTTGCGGCTGGGGGGTACCACCGGCGCGGGCTCTTTCCCGTTTTTCCGCGCCACGGCCACCGGACTGGATTGACTCGAGATTTCCGAAACCTCGAAAGATGTCAGGGCCATCACCCGGCGGCTGTTTTCCAGCTTGGAGCATAGCTCCCCGAAGCTGAAAAAATCCCCTTCCAATTCGATGTCGTACCCATAGCTGGTGACCCGGCCCAGAGTGCTGGGCGGATTGGGCTTGACTGAAACCAGGCGCATCTTCAAATCGCCCACGCAGGAGGTGAGGAAATCGAAAAGCATCGATTGCTGGGTAACGCTGTCCTTTTGACCGGCGAACTCCATATTCCGGTACACCAGGTCGCGCACATGGTTGAGGTTTTCGGAAACGATTTTAGCCGTCGCCAATTGGTTGGAGGTGACGATGCGCTGCTTCTCCAGCTCCTTGAAGCGTGGCACGAACCGGGAGGTGTAGAACACGTCCGCGGGGATGACGCAAAGCGCGATCGCCGCCATTGCCAGTAGCAGGGATTCTCCGGATTTCATTGCGGCATCCATTTCGTTGTGAAAGCGGAAAAGTCGAAGGCTACGCGCGCGCCTTCCTCACTGCGTTCCGCCGAGTTCAACTGGACCTTGGCGAAAACGTCCGCGAAAGTGGTGTCGTTGCGCAGCCGGATCAGGTATTGATCCAGGATCAGCAATTGATCCTGTTGGGCGTTGGCGTATCCAAAGCCCCGGACCCGCAGGACATTATTGTTGAAGGAGAAATTCGTGATCCAATAATTCTCGGGAAGATGCTTGGCCATGGCCGCCAATTTTTTGGTCCAGAATATGCCTTTGCCCTGCAGATCGTTCAGGAGTTCGATATCCGACTTGTCCACGATCAGCTTGGCGGCGGTGTATTTCTGGTATTCCTGTTGCAAGTGATCGACCTTGTCCTTCTCCCGTGTCAGCACCGTCTCCATCTGCATGATGGTCAGGCCGGAGTACAGGAAGGAAAGCACGAAGAAGCCGAAGCAGCCCACGCCCAGGATGACGGCCAGGCGTTGCCGGCGCTCCGCCTTGACTTCCCGTTCGCGCAACTCGCGGATCAGGTTCAGGCGGTAAAGGGACATCCCCGTTTTCGCGATCATGTTTCTCCCCGCAAGGCCAGGGCTATGGCCAGGTCGAAACGCCCGGGAACGGGCTCCCGGATGGATCCCAGCTTGGCGGCCAAATCCATTTTCCGGAGCGGCAGACCGGTGGTTTTCTGAATCTGGCTGTGCAATTGTTCCTGTTCCAGGTATTCGCCGAGCAGGAGGATTTCCTGGAACCCGCTGGCCTGCGAATTTTTCTCGTAAAAGACCAAGGAGCGGGAAATCTCGTCCGCCAGGGAGCGGATGCGCTTCTCGCGATCTCCGGCCGACGCCTCCGCATTGAAAATATCCTCCGCCGCGAAATATACGTTCCGGTTGAAGAAGGGAGAATGCACGCCGTCGATGACGATGTTGGAAACCTGGGGGCCGATATGCAAGGCCACCAGGGGATGATCCCCTTCCTCGGCGCCTTTCCAGGCCCAAAGCGCATTGGCCACCGCTACCGGCAGCACATCCACGGCTACGGCCTTAAGGCCGGCCTTTTCCATCAGCTTCAAATGGCGATTGAGCAGGGCATTTGAGGCCATGGCCACCATGACCTGGGCTACGCCGCCCGTGGAGCCCTCATCTTCGTCCAAGATTTCATAGTCCAGGGTGGACGTGGCCACTTCGAAATGGACGGTTTTCCGCAGCTCCAGGCGCAAAGCCTGTTCCATTTCATCGAACCCGAGCCGTCGAAAGGGGATTTGGGTGGCGAACACTTGCTTCCCGCTGAGGCAAGCCACTACGGAATCCCGGGAACCGATGCTCAGCGCGCTCCGGATGGTGCGGAGGCCTTCCAGCAATCCCACATCCTCCGCATAGTCGCCTTTCACCTCTTCCAGCCTATCGATGGAGTATCCACCGCGGCCGTCGGAGGAAAGGCGGGCGGAGCGGATGGCCAGATGATCATGCTCTATGCCGTATATGTAGCCGGGTTTGGAGGTCTGGATGGCGCGCTTCATGGTTTGTCCGGAATGAATGTTTGCATTAGGATCGATTCGCTCCGGGTCAAAATTCGCGCCATCGGCTCATGGTCATCTTCGCTGCAGTGGCGTCATAGCCTATATCCCAGCTGAGCCGCACGGAATCCGTTCCCAGCTTGGCGATGGAGGTCACGACTTTGAAGCCGGGGGGAGAACCGGCCCGCCCGCTGTCCAGAACCGAGACGGTGACCCAGGATCCATTGTCGAGCGTGTACCAATATATCATCTTATAGTCGGTGGGCACCCAACCATTGTTCAGGGTGATGAACGTGCCGTGGTTCGGGCGATTGCGCAGCCAACCGGCTCCCAGCATCAACCCGGATTCCGCATCATATCGGCAGCGCAAGCGCTGAAGGGTATTGTCCTCGTCATTGCGGGAATTGCCGGCGACGAGGATCAGGCTGGCCGCGGCCATGGACATGATGATGGACAGGCCCAGCACGGCCACCAGCACCGAACCCTGCTCCCCCCTTTTCAATTGCGGCATATCAGGGATTCTGTTTGCAGGGGCAAGGTGGTGGGGGTTCCGGATATGTTCATGTCATAGCGGAAATTGAACCAGAGGGATTTGCCATTCGCGGACAGGCCGAACACGCCGCCAAGGCCGGGGGGAGTCTGCACGAAGGGCGCAGGGTTAAAGGTCACCCGGACGGTGTCCTGGCCTACGATGAAGTATTGCAAAGCGCCGGTCGGCCCCGTCCGCTTCATCAACCAGCCCGTGTTACCGGTACCAATCTGGTTGATCTGGTAGCTGTCGATGAAATTAGCCGAATCGCAGAATGCCACTCCCGTGACCGGGCCGGAAATGACGGGTGGGGTATTTGGGCACGGCCCAGGCGGCAACGCTTCGGCATAATAATAGACCCAGGTGGCCGCTTCAGCGGACGCGCGCAGTTCCTCCGAAACCACACCGGCTATCTGGGTCAGGCGCATTTGCGTGGAGTTGGCCGTGATTTCGGTATTGTTGACGCGCAACAGGGTGATCACCACGGCCGGGATGATCACCGAGATGATACCGGCCACCAGCGCCTCGATCAAGGTGAATCCGCCTTGGTCGCGCTTCATGGGAGCTGCACGACGCGCTTGCGCAGTCTTACGGTTTGGCTTTGGGTGTTCTCGCTCCAGGTCACGCTGACGCTGATTCTCTGGTAGGGCACGGAGACGCCTGCGGGGAATCCGGGCTCTGCAGGGAATCCGAGCTGGGTTTGATTCGACACGGATCGCCGGATGGTGTCGGCCACGGAAGGCAAAGGCGCTTCCGCGAAATCCATTTGGACATACGTGCTCACGACACCCGTCGGCTGAGGATAGTTCTGATAGCTGAACGAGAAATTTTCGAGTTGCTGCTGGACCAAGGTCCGAGCTTGCCGGAAATGATCGTTGGTGGTGCGGATTACGGATGAATTGATGATCATGATGGCGACGGCGGAAACCGTCATGCCCAGGATTGTGGCGGCCACCAGCACTTCGATGAGGGTAAATCCCCGTTGCTGGGCCGGCGGTTTCGATACATCACTTCCCAGTGCTGCCATGCTGCCTTGAACCCTCAGAATTTCGCGGCGGCCTTGGCCGTATCGTTGATATTGGATTGTTCCGTGACGACCACGTAGTAGGGGGGAGGGGCAGGGGCGGTGGCTGGATCGGGAAGTACCGTGACGACGAATTGGCCGGCGTTGGGCAAAACCAGGGACGCATTCAGAGTCGTGGAGCTAACGGTCCCCGTCCTTCTCAAAATGGAAGAAGCGGTGATGGCGGCGGTTTGCGCCAAGGCGAGAGCGGCCTGACGCTTCTGGTTCTTGATATATCCGGAGTACACGGGAATGGCTATCGCCGCCAGGATTCCCACGATTATAGCCACGACCAAGACTTCAACGAGAACAAATCCCTTGTTTCCCGTTGAATCTTTCCGGCTTCGGAATAGCTTGTTTTCCATAGCTGAATTAGGCCTCTAGGCTCTAATCAGTAGTTGTACTTTTGCTGGCCGGTAGTGGAATCAGAAGAAACATGTGTCGCCGTAACGGTTCCGTTTGTCGTTAGGCTGGAGATGTTGAATTTTATTCCGATCGGAAGTTGCATGCTGCTCAAATTTGCGTTCCCAGCGATTCCGCAAGTCAAGGCCACCGTTACGGCGCCTGTTGTAGGCATGGTGGTAGGATTAGCGGTTACCGTTCCGGCTTGATTGATGCATGAACCCATGAAAGACGCCACGGAACCGGCGGCATTCGCAGCCGCATTGATCCGCGAGCTATTCACATAACTCGTGTACATGGGCACGGCCACCGCCGCCAGCGCAGCCACGATAATCGCCACAACGATGACTTCCACCAAGGTGAAACCCTGTTGCCCTTTTTTGTTCTTCGACTTGACCATGATGTACTCCTCAGATGATATTGCTAGCCGACCACGTACCCGCACACGAGAGATCATTGCTTTTCCGATCCCGGTTTTCAATGGATGTATTTTCCAATCATGAAAATCGGGAGGTAAAGCGAAAAAAGGATGCCGCCCACGATGCTCCCCAGGGAGACGATCAGGATGGGCTCGATGATCGAGGACAGGGAATCCACCACGCTGCGGGTTTCCCGTTCGTAGAATTCCGCCGCCTTGGCCAATAATTCGTCCACGCGGCCGCTGGATTCGCCCGTGGCCACCAGCTGCACCACCAACACCGGGAACAGGCCGCTGGCTTCCAGCGCCTCGCTGAGCAGATCGCCCTTGCGGAGGCTGCCGAAAATGCCTTCCAGGCTTTTCCCGAAATAACGGTTGTTCACCGTGGCTCCGGCGATTTCCGTCGCCTTGAGAATGGGCGTTCCCGCCCCCATGAGCAGCGCCATGGTGCGGCAATAGGTGGCCCAGATGTTCTTCTGCAAAATACCGCCGAACACGGGAACGCGGAGGACGTTTTTCTGGAAGGCGATCTTGAATTCGTCCCGCGTCATCATGTACTTGAAGAGCACGAAAAGCAGCGCGCCCGCGATCAGGCACAGAATCGTGTTCTGGCGTACCACCCGGGACATGAAGATGAGCATTTGCGTCGGAGGCGGGAGCACGGCGTTCATGCTGCCGTAAATGGTCTCGAAGGTCGGCACCAACTTCCACATGATGCCGAGCATCATCACGCCCACGAAGCTGCCTATGAAGATGGGGTAGCGCATGGCTGTCTTGATCTTGCCGCGCATGATCTCAACGCTCTCCATGTAATTGGCCAGGCCGTCCAGTACCTTGTCCAGGGCGCCGGCCACTTCGCCGGAGTTCACCACCGCCACGTACATGGGGCTGAAGGCGCCGGGATGCCGCGCCACGGCGTCGGAGAGGGTGAAGCCGGTGGAGATGTCGTCCGCGATTTGCTGGATGATTTTCTGGAAAACCGGCTTCTCGCCCTTTGTGAGCTGATCCAGGGCGCGGGAAAGCGGGACGCCCTGCCCGACCATGGTGGACAGTTGGCGCGTGAAGAACACCACGCTGCGGTACGGGACCTTGGTGCGG
>JBDSWM010000042.1:0-4505 GCA_039926685.1 Fibrobacteria bacterium
CTGCATGGCTGGCCCGATCTGCCGCTGGGAACCATCGGCATCCATGGCGGCGCCGTGATGGCCTCGGTGGACAATTTCGAGATCACCTTGATCGGCAAGGGCGGCCACGGGGCCCAACCGCATTCCACCTTGGATCCGGTTTTCGCCGCCGCCCAACTGGTGAGCGCGGCGCAAGCGCTGGTGAGCCGTGCCGTCGATCCGCTCGATTCGGCAGTGCTCACCTTCGCGCAAATCCAGGCGGGACGGACATTCAACGTCATTCCCGAAGAATGCCTGTTGCGCGGCACCGTGCGCGCCCATCACCCGCAGGTGAGGGACAAGCTTAAAAACGGCTTGGAAAGCCTGGCGACGCATCTGTGCGCCGGGTTGGGTTTGGAAGCCCGCTTGCAATGGGTGGAAGGCTGTCCGCCCACCATCAATGACGCCGCCATGGCGGCCTTGGCGCGCAGGGCCGCCGTCAAGGCCTTCGGCGCGGAGCATTGCGTGGAGCCGCGCCCCAGCATGGCCGCCGAGGACTTCCCCTTTTTCCTGGAACAGGTGCCCGGAGCCTACCTATGGCTGGGACTTGGTAACGCGCGCGGTTCCCTGCACAATCCCCGTTTCGATTTCAACGATGAAGCGCTGGAACAGGGGATCCGCCTGTTCCTGGCCATCCTGGAAGAGAAGCTGGGCGCCGGTGGCTGATCTCGGGAACTGACCGAAGGGTCTGACAGCGGTCCCTGACCGCAGTCAGGGACCGGCCTCAGGGGGCTTCCTCCTGGATAGACGGCTTGGGCCGGATAGCCTGGCGGCGGTTCCATTCCGTGCTCGCGGCCCTTTTGGCCAGATCCCGGCGCGCTGCCGCGGAAACCTTCCCTGCCGGACCCGCGATTTTCGCGGCCTCCCCCGCGGCCATGGCCAGCGCCCTTAGCGCCGCATGCGCGAGCAAACTGTCCCCCGCGGATGAATCCAGGATATCCGGCACCAGGCCCTGCAAATGGTAGTCCAGTTTTTTCCGGCTGGTGAACTTGAGGAAGGTGATCAGTGAAAGGCCCTTGCCCGGCGTCTTCAGCACGGTCTGGCCCACGCCCTTGCCGTAAGTCTTGACTCCCATCAATGGCGCGCCGGCCCCTTCGCGCAGCGCTACCAGGAAAATCTCGGAAGCGCTGGCGCTGTTCCCATTGCCCAAGAGCAGGTATTTGCGGCGGCTTCCGTCCCCGGCCAGCTCGCCCGCCCCGCCCGCTCCCGCCCGCACGATGCGCTCCGCTGATACGGGCACATGCGCGCCTTCATCGTAGTTTCGCTGCAATTCCCGGATGATGATGGAATCCGCCGGCAGGATCTCGTCGCACATCCGGTACGCTTCGTCCAGGGAGCCGCCTCCGTTGTCGCGCAAGTCGAGGATGGTGACCGGGAATTTCCGCGTGGCCGCCAGGCCCTCGGCCAATTCCGTATGCGTGGATTTGGATCCGATGGTGTTGGGCGTGAAGCTGCCGATGTAAAGGTATCCGATGCCCTGGATGGAGTCGATCATCACGGTGGGGAAGGCGACCGGCTCGCGCACCAGTTGGAAGGATTTCCCCCCTTGCGCGCCCGGTCCGGAAACGGCGAACCTTACGGCCACGCCCGAATCGCCCGCGCTGAAACGCTGGAAACGTTCCAGGGCGGAATCGCCGACTATGGCGGAATCGTTCACGGCCAGGATGGCCATGCCCGCCATCAGGCCGGCGCGGCCGGCGGGGGAGGCCGCGATCACCTGCTGGATCAGCACCGTATCCCCGTCCGCGGAAAGCTTGACGGTAATGCCCACGGCGCCGGGCTTGGTGGAGGTATTAATGCGGGTCCAGATGCGCGGCGCGGCCACGCTGTCGAAGTAATTCGTGAATGAATCCAGCGCATGCACGCGCTGGAACAATGTGCCCGAATTTTCGCCCATGCCCGTCGTGTCCGGGAGGCCGCCGGCGAACAGGAAATTGGTTTGCAGCAGGAACCAGTTCCATTTGAATTCCAGCTCCTGGTTCCAGGATCCGAAGCTCTGGCGCGTTACCTGGTAGCGTACGATTTTGCCCGTGGCGTGATCCTTCAGGTATACGGGATCCAAGATCTCCGCCTCCGAATGCCTGTCCGCGCCCAAGGAGATATCCAGCAAGGGTTGATACAAGTCCACCGAGCTATCCGCCACCGCATTCCCCGGATACAGGGTATCCAGGACGATGGTGGCATAGGTTTGGCCCTGTTTCGGATCGGGGTATTTGGAGTCGAAAATACAGCCGGCAAACCAAACGGCCAGGCAACTGATCGCCCCCAGGGCTGCGCGGGTATGAAAACGGGTATGGGGCATGAAGCTTAATTATAGCCCTGGATCAGTGTTTAGACGGGGATTCTTCCGGTCGGGACGGATATTCCAAAATGACCCGGTGCCGGGACCGGAATGGGAAAATGGAATGGATAAACTCAAATAACTAAAGCAGGGTGGCGAAAATATTTATGGCGAATTTAGCTTAATTTCGCCTACAAAAACTAAAATAAATGTAATAACTGACTTTATGAGTTGAAAATTCTTCCAAATTTATTATCTTTTACCCTCATAAGGGGGACCGCATGCCCTTTACCAGCGACAGGACCCGGCGAAATGCAACTACCTAAGTACAAAAAAAAGAAGCGCATCAAACTTAAGATTTGCCAAGAGCCCGGTTGCGCCCGTGAGTTCTGGGGACATCCGATCGCGAAGTATTGCGAATTGCATCGCGACATCAAGCAGCGCGCCAAGCATAAGAAGGAATTCGAAAGCGTGGATGTGAAGAACATGGTGTTCAAGCACAACTACACCGAAGTCCTGGACTTGGAGTTCTGCTGCTGCCTTTACGGCTGCGAGACCAAGTATATCGTGAAAGTGTTCCCCAAGCAATTCGTGTATCCGCGTTATTGCCTGGAACACCGCAACGATTTCCGCCGCGCCAACTTCATCCGCATGCAGAAGCGTAAGACCCGCACCTTCGCTTCCTCGGCGCGTTGAAAGCTTGAAAGTAAAAGGCCCGCGCAAGCGGGCCTTTTCAATATGGTCCGCGCCAGCGGGCCATTTCATTCAACCCGCGCCAGCGGGTTTTTTCTCTCCACCTTTTTCAAATCCTCATCAGGATGAGGCGCTTTCCTTGAAGCCCGGTAAGAGCTTCTCCAGCTTCTCCCATGGGAAAGGCTTTTGCAGGATGCCCAGGACATTGAATTCCTTGGCCGCCTGGATGCGCGACCCATCATCTATGCCCGTCATCACCACGATGGGCAAGGCGGGGTCGATGGTCTTGAGCGCTTCCAATGTGCGGATGCCGTCCATCTCCGGCATATTGAGATCCAGGATGAGTCCGTCGTACTTCCCCTTCTGGATTTTCCGGAGCGCGTCCAAGCCGTCCACGGCGCAGTCCACGGCGATGCCGTGCACCTTCAGCATTTCGGTCAGCATGACCCGGACCTTCTCTTCGTCATCCGCGACCAGGTAGCGGAGGGATCCGGAGCCGGATCGGCTGGCGCCCGCCCTGCCGTTTCCGTTACCGTTGCCGTTGAAGCTCATATGCTCCAGCAGGTACTTGGGAGGGTACAGTTCGCCCATCAAGCCCCTCGCGCGGATCTGATCGATCATGTCGAATACGGGCGTGTTGCTTTCCAGCGTCCCCAGGATGCACGCTCCCCGGGCCGCGAGCCGGGAGAGGCCGGCCAGGCCGTCTTCGTCGGTAAGCATGCCCGAGATCACCGCCACGCCGCAAGGATTGGGCAGCGCGGCCGCCGAGGTGAACAGCAGATCCAGGCTCAGCTTGGCCTTCCCCGGCACTTCCGCGGCGATGAGCCTTTCCCCGTTGAATGCGTAATTCCGCTCGTTGGGCAGGAAATGGATGGCGCCAGGTTGCAATTGCAAAGTATGCCCCGCGATCAGGGTTTTCCGGTTCACTTCTTCCCGCAGGCATTCCACCAGCACGTCCAACAGTCCCGCGCCCGCCATGCGCTGGATGACCACATAGGCTATGTCATCCCGGCACGGCCCCGAGAACAAAGGCGAGAGCATGCGCGGCCCGCCGATGGAAGAAAGGATGAAGCAGATTTTCAGCATGGCCCGCGCTAGTCCTTGGCTCCCATGCCCTGGAAGAAATCGTTGCCCTTGTCGTCTACCACCACGAAAGCGGGGAAGTCCTTGACCCAGATGCGCCGCACCGCTTCCATGCCCAGATCGGCGAAGTCGACGGTTTCCACCTTGAGGATGTTCTCCTGCGCGAGTATCGCGGCAGGGCCGCCGATGGATCCCAGATAGAAGCCGCCGTGCTTGGCGCAGGCCTCGCGTACCACGGGGGAGCGGTTGCCCTTGGCCAGCATGATCAGGCTGCCGCCCCGGGCCATGAATTCGTCCACATAGCCGTCCATGCGGCCGGCGGTGGTGGGGCCGAAGCTTCCCGAGGCCATGCCCTCCGGGGTCTTGGCGGGACCGGCGTAGTAGACGGGATGGTCCTTGAGCCATTGGGGCATGGGGCCGCCCGCGTCCA
>JBDSWM010000043.1:0-8416 GCA_039926685.1 Fibrobacteria bacterium
GTCCCCCGGTCCGGCGGCCGCGAAGGCGAAGGCGAAGGTTTCCTGTTGTCCCTGGTCTATCGCAAGGAAACGGGAACCAGCGATCTCCTGATCCTGGACGCGGCCCGAATCGACGCAGGGCCGATAGCCGTGGTGCGCATTCCCCATCGCGTGCCTTTCGGATTCCATGGATCCTGGGTAGGTGAAGAGGAGGGGACCGTACCCCGGGAATGAGGCAGGCACCGGCCGCCGCCGCATCGAATTCCTTTACATAGGACGGATTCCTTTACGCGCACAAATTGCAAGCGGTACGGATTGCCGCGCTTCGGTTCCCGGAAAAATCCGTACCGAATCGGGCCCATCCCGGAAAACGGATAAATTTTGTGACTTCAACAATTCTCAGGAAAATCGATGCCCGTCACCCTGCAAATCCTTTGCATCCGAAAGACCTATCGCATGGGCCCCCATGAAAAGATCCAGTTCATCGGGGGGAAAAATGCCGATGGGACCGCTTGGTCGATGACCATCGAGAGCGCCATCCAGGGCATCCGCGAGGGCAAGTGGGATTTCCACGCGCGCATCGATGGCGCCGCGGTGCCCGTGATAGTGGCCGAGCATTTCGGAGCGGCTTACCTGAAGACGAAACCGGATTGGACGCAAAAGGACAATCTGCCCAGCCTGCCCGAATGCCCCAAGTGAATCGGGAACGCGATATCGGCCCTTCCTGCCGGATTATTTCCTGAAATCATCCGCGTGGACATCGGCTTCTTCCATCAGCTTCATCAGCCATTTGCGATCGACATCCAGCAGTTTGGCCGCCAAGGAAACGTTGCCGGCCGTTTTGCGCATCGCGGTCTCGATGGCCTTCTTCTCGGCTTCGACGCGGACCTCCTTTAAGGTGCGAATGGCGCCGGGAGGGTTCTCACCGGCGCTTGCGGCCTGGTCCAATTGTAAATCCTCCGCATCGATTTGCTTGGGTCCGGAAAGCAGGATCGCCTTTTGGATCACGTTTTCCAGTTCCCGGACGTTTCCAGGGAAGGCATAGCCGAGCAGCTTATTTCGGGCGGCTGCGGTGAGGTTTTTCGCCGGCAATCCGAATTGCTGCAGATATTTCTTGAGCAGGTAATCGGACAGCAGGATGACGTCCTGGTCGCGGTCGCGCAGAGGCGGCAGTTCCAACTCCAGCACAGAAAGGCGGAAAAAAAGGTCCTGGCGGAAGCGGCCTTCCCGCACTTCTTCGGCCAGGGTGCGGTGGGTGGCGGAAAGGATGCGGACGTCCACCTTGATCGCTTTCGGGCTTCCCAAGCGGGTGATTTCCGATTCCTGCAGCACCCGCAGGAGCTTCACTTGCAGGTTCAGGGGCAGATCGCCGATCTCATCGAGAAACAGCGTGCCTCCATGCGCGTTTTCGAACAACCCGATCTTCCGTTGATCCGCGCCCGTGAAGGCTCCCTTTTCATGCCCGAACAATTCGGATTCAATCAGGTTTTCCGGAATGGCGCCGCAATTGAGCGCGTAAAAGGGTTTGTCCGCCCGCGTGGAATTCGCATGCAGGAACCGCGCCAGCACTTCCTTGCCGGTTCCCGTCTCGCCACGGATGATGACGGTCCCATCCGTGCGGGCCACCCGCATGGCCAGGGCCAGCAACTTGGCCATGGCGGGGCTGGAATGGATGATCCCGGATCCGGATGGCAGGCTGGCGCTTTGCAAACGGGCTATCGCATCCTGCTGCCTGACTATGGCCCGCTTATGCGCGAGGATCTCCCCGAAAAGCCGGCCCAGGGAATCGCAAAGTTTCCGTTCCTCTTCCGCGAACGGAGATGCGCCGCCCAAGCGATCCATGTAGAGATAACCTATGATGCCGTCCGCTTCGCGCATCGCGACGCAGAGCACCGAGGCCACGGCGTTTTGACGCAAGGAGTTGATGGAATTCCTATCCTCCCAATCCGCCTCCTTGAGCAGAACGGCATGCGGGGACGCTTTAGACCAATCTATGGCCCGATCGGAAAACCGCTCCAGCCCGGAATGGGCGGGATAGCGCGCGATGGTGGTGCGGGCATTGGTCGCCGGATCCTCCTCGACCACCCGGGCCGCGTCGCAGCGCAGCAAGCGGGAAACGCAAAGCACCAGGGCGTGGAACACATCCGCATCCCGCTCCCGCAGCAAGGTCACCACCGCATCGATCAAATCGGTAAGGGGTTGCGAGGCGGGATCGCTTTCGGTTTCGGGTTCCCCCTTTTTTCCGGCTTCAGGCAAGCCGGTCAGGAATCGGAATGCGGAGGCCCCCAATAGGATCTGATCCTGATCGCGCAATTCCACCGCTCCGGAAATATCCCGGCCGTTCACCTGGACGCGGAAGCCTTCCCCCAGCGCTTGCATGTGGTAGGATCCCTCGCGGAAAAGGAAATGCCCGACCAGGGCGGGGACCCCTTTATCGGCCAGCCGGAGATTGCAATCCTGGGAGGATCCGAAAGTGAACAGCCTGCCGACGATGGCGGTTTGCGATCCGTCTTTCTCGTTGCGCAGCAGGGGAAAGGCCATGGGCGACATGCTACGCTTCCTTTTTGGCGATAGGGTCGGCCGGGTACCGCATCCGTATGATCTTGCGCTGGAAAGGCAATAGCGCCGCTTTCTCCCGGAAGATGAGATGACCGTCGCGTTCCTTGCAGAGCAGGGAATGTTCGCCCGGTTCCAACGGCAAGCCTGCGGGGGGAAGGGGCAGGGATAGCGGCTGCGAGTCCAGATATAGGCTGTCGCAACCCATGGCATTCTCCAGGAAAAGCAGGCCGGTGAGCTTGCCCATGTCTTTTTCCGACTCCCTGAAACGTGCGGCGGGCCCGGCGGATCTTTTGCCCCTGGGCGGGGGCAGGAGCAAGGCGCGCGTGTTTTCGTCCGCCTTTACGTCAACGTTTGCGATGGGAAAGCGGTTTTCCTGTCCCGATCGCTTTCCGAAATGGAAGGCCGCCGACAAAGCCAGGATGAATGCCGCTGCAGCCGACGCCGAAAGGATCAAACGCTGCCGCTTTTTCTTGCGGGACAGTTCCGGGAAAGAGCCCATCATTTGCAAGGCTTCCACGGCGTCCGGATCTTCCTGAATGCATTCGGCGAGCAGCCAATACGCTTCCGCGCCGCGTTTCGCGAACAACAGTTGCTTGGCCGACGATAGTAATTGCCTGGAAAGCCCCAAGGACGCAGCCTGGGCGATGGAAGCCTTTCCTTCCGCGCTGATGCGGGGCAAGGGACGGGAGCGATACACGTCGCGACACATGTCCCAAAAGGCCGCCGCGGAAACGGGACGGTCGGCCGGTTCCATGGCAAGGAGTGGGGCGATCATGCCTTCCCATCCGGAACCCAGGGCCATTTCCTGGAGAACCTTGCCCAGCGCGAACACATCGGCTTTGATGAAATCGATACTGCCGCGGCCTTGCCATGATTCAGGGGCCATGTAGGCAGGGGTTCCCTTTATCTGCCCGACCATGGATTGGCCGCCTGCGCCGATTTTCTTGGAGAACCCGAAATCCACCAGGAATACGCTGCCGTCCGCGCCGATCAGGATATTCGCCGGCTTGATGTCGCGATGCGCGAAGCCCAGGGCATGCAATCCCGCCAGAGCGATGATGATGGAGTTGGCCAAAACTTCCCGATCGGATGCGTTCGCGATCCCGCTTTCCAGGAGCGACAGCAAAGAAGCGCCCTTGACCCATTCCATCACGATGAATACCTGCTGCCCTTCGGCAAAGGCGTCATACACCGCCGGAATGCAAGCGATGGACATTTGCGCCTGGTTCTTCGCTTCCTCCAGCAATTCAACCTGGCGGGCCTTGTTCCTTTCCGGGAGGATTTTCATGGCCACCCAGCGATCCAGGGATTCCTGCCGCACGCGGTATACCGAGGAAAAGGAACCTTCCCCGATGGCCATGGGATGGGAAAACCCTTTGGGAAGCCTGGGGATCATGGCGCCTCCCGCAACTTCTTCTCGGATAGGGCGAACCAATACAGGACATCCTCATCCTGAGGCAGCTTTTTCAGCGCCCGGAGCCAATGCCCATGCGCGCCGCGCACATCCCCGGATTGCCATAGGATCATCCCCAGATTGAAGTTCGCCGAGGCGTCCGCGCTGTCCAACAGCAGGGCCTTGCGGAACACCGATTCCGCCTTTTCCGCATCCCCCAATTTACCGTATACGATCCCGACCAGATTCAGGGGCCGGGGATTCAAGGGACCGCGATCGATCGCTTTGGACAGGGAAGTGAGCGCGGCTACCGTGTCCAGGTTCCTCAATTGCATCCGGGCTTTTTCATAATAGGCATCCGTCAGGGTTTCCGAAAGATCCTGCGACGGCGCCAGGCTGCGGCAGGCTTCCAGCTGCACCAGGGCGTAATTGAAAGCGCCGTCATCGCCTTCCGCGAATGCCTTTTGAAGCAAGGCCTGGCCCCAACCCAAGCGCGCGTCGAATGAGTCCGGGTTCTCCTCGGCAACGTGCTGGAAAGACCGGATGGCCATAGGATAATCCCCGAGACCTAGGCTTATCCTGCCCTTCTCCAGATCCTTCCTTTCGCAAGCGACGAGTAAGCAGGAGGCCGCTATGGTCCAGGGAATCGCACTATGCGCAAGTCCGCCTTTGCGCGCGCTCATATCCAGTTCCAGCTTCCGCTCCATTTCAATTCCGCCCCCATGTCCCATTTCGGGATCCAAATCGGCGCTATTCCGGCCAGGGTGGACCAATTCCGCTTGGCCACGCCGTTCAAGGCCACTGCGCCCCATTCCGCCCATCTCCGTCGCAAGGAAAGCTCAAGGCCCAATTGATTGTCGATGCGCAGTCTGCTGGTTTCGCGCTCCGGCTCCGCCCCGTAATGCTCCTGGAAACCTCCATTTTGGCGTATGAGCGTGGCGGCGTAACGCCCGCCGTCGGATTGGTTGAGAGCCAATCCCTGGAAATCCCCGGAAGCTTCCGCGAAACTTTGCGGCAATGGCGCCTCGGTCCATCGGTAAGCCTCCGGATACACGGTCAGGACATAATGGCAGCCCGCTTCCGCCGAGAAGGCCAAGGGCAGGGGAATGCTGTATCCCAAAGTGGGCAGTAAGGTCAGCAGGCTTTGCGGTGACAAGGCGCCGGCGGTATCCAAGCCCGTATTGGAAGTGTACTGGACGAAGGTGGAGATGCCTTTGCCTGGCAGGGTATCCTGGAAGCCGGCATCCCGGTAATGGACCGGATTGGTTTTTGTCACGTCGTCCACGTACATGATCCTTTGCGTCGTTTCGTCCCGGATGGGATCGACGAGGATTGCGGAAGCGGAAAGCGAGAAGTTGATCCCGCGGCCGGTAGCCAGGGAGCGATCCTGGTAAAATGAAATCCAGAATCCCATGAACCGGCTTTTCCAAGCGTTGTCCCGCTCGGCCTCCACTCCGCCTTGGAGCATGGTGACCCTGGATCCGGAAAAAGATAAGTAGGAGGATTCGAGTTTATAAGCCGTGACCATGCCGCTTCCCGTAACGTTCCCGATATCGGCGGCAAGCGACAGGGAGAGGCTGTCGAGAAAAAGATGGTCGGCTTTCAGGCGCAAGCCCGCCCGGTAATCCAGGGAGTCCTGGGCATAGGATTTGAGCGCGTCGTACTCCAGTCCCCCGCTCCAGGGGACGTTCGGGGAATCGCCCAATGGCCATAACAACCGGGCGCGATGGCGGAATTGGGCGCCTTGGGAGCGGAAGGCTCCCAGGTCGGCGCTGAAAGGATAGCCGATGGCGCGGTAATTCCCCGCCCCGTAATAGCCGGTGGAAAGCATGACGTCCAACTCGTGCTTGCGATCCTGCCGGGAAGCGGGCTTCGCCTCCAGGGAATCCGAAAGCAGCGACGCATCGCGAAGCAATCCCGATTTGGCGTAAAGCCGGTAGCGCTGGTTCAGCACCGATTGCCGGAACGGGCCCGCGCGCGGGGAAGGGATGGAAAGGTTGAATGCCATGGCGGTATCCAAAGCGGAATGCGACAAAGCCGTTTCCGCGAGGAAATAAAAAAGGCTGTCCTTGGACATGCCCAGCCTTTCGGCCTCCATGAACAATTCCAAGGCGCTGTCCGATTGGTTCCGCTCGAGGGCTTGCATCCCTGCGGCGGCCTGCTCCCGGCTTGATTCCGGAGAAGAGGCCGCGGACGGAGAATGGGATGCCGATTCAGCATCCAGACAAAGGAGCGCAGGCAATCCGCATATAATCGGAAACGTCCAGAGAGCGTTCCGGCAGAGGACAAACATGGTGGACGCTATTATACCACTACCGGGGCGGCGGATCAGGGCGCGGTTTTGACGACGAAACGCTGTTTCCCAAGGGAACGGATTCCCGGCGGGAATAGCGGAATTTCCCTTCCATTCAGATCGAAGGCCGCGAACAGGGGTCCCGCCACGCGGGCCGGGTTTTGCCTGGGCAAGGGCGCGATGATCCCTTCCGTCGGCGTGAATCGCATGGTGGCGATTATCGCCGCGTAGAAATCCACATTCGCGATCATATCCGTGGAGTCGCCGATGGCGTAGATCTCGTATCCCGTATTCCCGACGGCGCAATAGCGCATGAACTCGCAATAAGTGGGATCCCCGTCCGCGGGATAAAGCACGGAAAAGGCTTCCGGAGCCCATTCCGATCCCAAAACCGCCGCCGAAGTCGAATCGTAATACGCAATCGCTCCGAAAGGATAGGTGGAGGTTTCCACGCTAAGCTTATAAGCGATGAATTGGGCCTCGGTCCAGGTCCGGGCCGAGGGGTAGGTAGACCCGTCGATCGCGTATTTGAGGATGGAGATTTGGCTATGGTATTGCTTGCTGCTGTCCCTGAAATAATGCTGGTCCGGCTTGGTCTTCAACTGCACCCAGTGGGGAGGGAGGGTGACCGCATAACCCAGGGTGGCGTCCGAAACCGTTCCTGCAAAAGCCGCGCCCGAAATCGCGGCTATCATGAGAATGGCGAATTTCAATCCTTCAGCTCCTTGAATTCCGTTTGCTTTTCTTTCCTCCTATTGTCCAGGTCGGATAGGACTTTATCAACCCTGGCTTTCACTTCCGGAGGCAGTTCATCCAATTCCTTCTTGCGCTTTTCGAGCGCGTCTTTTTTCACCTCTTCCGCCGACAGGGTCGTTTTCGGCTGCTTCAATTCGGCTTTCGCATCGCGCCCGCGCGCCGAATCGACTTTCGATTTGCCTTCCTGCGGCAAGGTCTTGAGTATATCGGTATACAGGGCATCATAGGCTTTGCGATTGGCGGAGGCTTCCCCCGGTTGGGCCTTGGATTCCGCGGGAGCTTCCTGGAGCGTCGGTTTTTCCTGCGCCATTACGATGCCGGGCACGATGCCCGATAAGATCATGCAGGGGAGGATGAATTTCAGCACCGATATATTCCGCATAATTCTTCTCCCGAAAATGCCTTGAGGCGACAGCTCGCCCAATCCCGACCCGTCTTCAATATAAAGCAGGGTAGGGGGTTCCCGGGAACCCCCCTCCCATTGCCGTGATTAAGGAGTCTTGGCGTCGGCCTTGCGTTCATCCAAGCGCTTGGTGATGACTTCTTTGGCCTTGGTGACGCGATCCTTGGCGCCATCGGGCAAACCGTTCAGCGCATCCAACGCCTTTTGCAGGTTCAGTAGGGCTGCGGCCTTCTTTTCCGTGATCATGGCCTGGATTTCTTCCGGGGTTTTGCCCTGGGACTTCATGGCATCCACATCGGCTTTGGCGGCCTTGGCGGCTTCGCGGGCGGTGGCGATCTTTTCCGCCACTCCGGCGGGAAGATGGCTCATCGCTTCCGCGTATTTCGCGGAGGAGATGGCTTTCCCGGTGCTGTCATGCGGCACGGGGGTATCGGTGGGTTTGCCTTCGGCCAGAACGCCGGAAGCCAAGGCTAAGCTGATTCCGAAAGTGGTGATGAGTGATTTCATGTTCAGTCCCTTTCAAAGGCGTGTCTGTGTCGGGCCGTTCCCAGCGAAACGGGAAGCGAACTCGTATCCTTATAAAGCAACGTCGATGCCAACGCGATAATGCCTGAAATGTGCTGAAACGGGCTCCGGCCCGCTTTATCCGACCCGTCCACTGGGGTGAGGAGACCCCGGCCGATGACTTCCGGCCATCATGGGTTCGTATAAGTGCTCATCAAGGTTCCGGTTATCGGAATTGCGGTCCCTCCACCCCATATTCCATTCACCCTGGGATTATTTCATAGATGGGATTCCCGGTCCACCCCGGTTTGGGGGAAATACAAAATGCAAAAGCCGGCATACGCCGGCTTTTGAAAGAGTACCGGCATGCGCCGGTCCTTGCGAGAGTATATGATTCAACCGATCGGGAACGACTTAGGAATTGCCGCCGTCGACCGGGAGAATATCGGGATTTACCGGGATGGTATCATGTTTTACCGGGTGGGTATCCGGTTTTACCGGGTGGGTATCGGAGCTCACCTCGGCGCAG
>JBDSWM010000044.1:0-5351 GCA_039926685.1 Fibrobacteria bacterium
CCGCGGCCGGAGAAATCCAGAGCAGCCCCGCGGGAGAGGGCGCCCAAAGCATCGATTGTGCCGATTGCGCCTATAGCGCCCAATTGCGCCCGCAAAGGATCCAGGGCAAATACGGCTATGTGGACGCGGCCGGCAAAGTGGTGATTGCCCCCCGGTTCGACGGAGCGGATTCCTTCAGCGAAGGCCTGGCGGTAGTGCTCGACTCCGGCCGGTTCGGATATATCGATTCGCAAGGAACCTTCGCCATCCCCGCGGTATACCACCATGCGCGCGCGTTCCGGAACGGATTCGCTCCGGTCCGTTACGACGGCACATGGCTCACCATCGATAGGGGCGGCAAGGCCGTGGCCGTGACCGCGGCCTTGTTGGATCCCCGCAGGTAGGGCGCGGGATTCGCCCGCCGCGTAGCATACCCGTTACCGTAATTCCGGCATCACCGTAACATCGGCAATTCCCTCCCGGCGTCCGTTCTCACCCAAATTCCCGCAAAAGACCCAAACATCCCTGATGGGTTAAAGGCCGCATTTGACGCGGACGGCGCTTTGCCCTACAATGGAAGCACCCGGCGGTTTAGCGCTGCTTGGGGCTCCCTCCATTCCGCACGATGGCACGGGGCGATTCAGAGCTATGCAAGGAGTTATGCATTCCGATACGATTTTGCTGGTAGAAGACGAAAGTTCCCTCCGGTCGGTGATGAAGCTGTTCCTGGAGCATTCGGGTTACGACGTGATGGACGCGGATAATGGCGTGGACGCGCTGTTCCTGAGCACCAACCACCACGGACCCATCCATCTCTTATTGACGGACGTGGAAATGTCGCCGATGAGCGGCCCCGAACTGGCGGAGCAAATGCTGCTCTACCGGCCCGAAACCCAGGTGCTGTTCATGTCCGGCAACAGGCAGCCGGAGGATTTGCGCAACGACCTTTGCCTGTTGAACGCCCAATTCCTGGGAAAACCGTTCAACCCCACCATGCTCAAGCAAACGGTGCAGCAGGTGCTGGGGGCCCCGCCCTGACCGGCCCCATGCATCCGGATCGCAAACGCGGTCCGCTTCCCTTGGCAAAGGCGCTGCAAGGCAGCGCTTCGCCGCCACGAGGCGATGGTCGGAGGGGAAAACCTTCCCCGCACCGCCGCCTGGCGGCGGCCTCCGTACCCTTGGCGCCAGCGGCGCCCCAAGCACCCTATGCGCCCTATGCCCGTTTCCAACTGCTGGACGGCACCCATCCCTGGCGCGATGTCGCCCCGGACGGTTATATGGATTATCCCGTGCGCCTGCGCCCCGGCGGGCGCGTCATCTATTTCAACTACCCGCTGGCGCGGGAACTGGGCCTCATCCCCTCCGCACACCTCGACCGCATGAACGCCACCCTGGAGGCGATCATCCTGGATACCTTCTCCATCCAGATCATCAACGAGTATGATCTGGCGCATCCGGAACGCATGAAAGGCGCGCGCCTCAAGCCTTCCGCCTATATGGCCACGCGCTATCTGCAATTGCAGCATCGCGACAAATGCGGCCGCACTTCCGGGGACGGCCGCAGCATATGGAACGGCGCCATCGAGGCCAACGGCATCCTGTTCGACGTATCCAGCCGGGGCACCGGGGCCACCATCCTGAGCCCGGGCGCATCCCAGGCCAACCGGCCGCTGGCCACGGGGGAGACCCGTTTCGGCTACGCCTCCGGCACGGCCGATCTGGATGAAATGCTGGGCTCGGCCATCATGTCCGAGATTTTCTTCCGCCAGGGCATCCCCACGGAACGCTGCCTCACGGTCATCGACTATGGCGACGGATCGTCCGTGGGCGTGCGCACCGCCCCCAACCTGGTGCGGCCGGCGCATCTGTTCCGCTACCTCAAGATGGGCCGCCATGCCGAGCTGAAGAGCGCGCTGGAATATTTCCTGGACCGCCAGGAGAAGAACGGCTTCTGGAAGCTGCCCGCCGATCCCGCGGCCCGGGCGGCGCGCGGATTGGATCGGATCGCCCGTTCCTACGGCAAGTTGGCCGCGGTGATGGAAGAGGAATACATCTTCAATTGGCTGTCCTGGGATGGCGACAATGTGCTCGCCGACGGATCCATCCTAGACTACGGCTCCATCCGCCAGTTCGCGGCCAAATCCAACAAATACCGCTACGAGGACGTGGATCGCTATTCCACCAGCCTGGGCGAGCAACGTTACTGGGCCCGGCTCATGGTGCAGGCCTTCGCGCAATGCGCCGATTTCGTGGCCACGGGCGTGAAGAGGAAACTGCGCGCTTTCCGGGAGGCGGCATGCCTGACCGAGTTCGACAAGGAGTTCCGCGACGAGCGCGATCGCCGCCTGCTCTGGCGCCTGGGCTTCACGCGCCCGCAAATCGAAAGGCTGATGGAGAAATCGCGCGGGCATATCGCCGCGTTCCGCCGCGCCCTCGCCTACTTCGAGGACTTGAAGGTGGCCAAAGGCCCGGAAAAGCTGCCCGACGGCATCACCCATCGCCCGGTATTCCTGATCCGCAACCTGCTGCGGGAACTGCCCCGCTTCTACGCGACCGAGGCGGAGGGCCTTTCCGCGGATATGGAAACGGAGCGCTTCTGCCGCATCATGGCCGCTTCCTATGCGGGCAAACGGGATCTGGAACTGACCCCGGCCCGTGCGGCGCATGCGCGCGAATTCCAGGACCGCTATCGCGACCTGATCCGGGCGTCCGAAGGCCGGCCGCCCGGGGGTCGGGCCGGCAAGGAAGGCGACGTCCGGCTCATCGATGCCGTGGCCGAGCGCTCCGCCGTCATCAATATGGAGCATCGCCTCACCGGGGACGGGCTGGTATGGATCATCGGCGAGATAGTGTCCGTCAAGGACCGGGCGGTCAAGGACCGGGCGGTCAAGGATCCCATCGCCTGGGATGAGCTGCAGGACGCGGTGGACGCCTTCATCGATTCCCAGGTCCTCATCCCGGGGAAATGGAAGCCCATTCCGGAGGAGGACTTGCGCTCCCAACGCCTGAAAGGCCGTCTGCTCAGGAAGATCAAAGCCGACCTGGAGCTGTACAAGGAAACGATTTAGGGTCACCCCGAGATTTACGTTACGATTCCCCTCATCGTCGTCCCGCTTTTCTTTCTTTCCCCGCTCCCCGGAAATGGCTAGTTTTGCCTTCTCCAGGAGGCCCCATGAAAAATTGCCTAGTATGCCAAACCGGTCAGGATCAGGTTTCCCTGACGCGCATTCCCGTGAATCTGGAAGGCGCCCATTGGGGCGATGTATTGGTTTGCCGCAACTGCTTCGAGGTCCTGGGCGCGCAGGAAGTGAAAAGCCTGATCCAGATCGCCGTGGCGGAAAAGTCCTTCGAACCTGGGAACATCATCCTGGCGGGCGAGAAGGAAGGCAAGGACGCCCCCATGGAACCGGGATTGGTGGAAGCGCCCATCAGCGCCGCCCTGTTGCGCGATTCGCAGGCCTTCTCCCGCATGGTCGGCGACAAGATGGGGGCCAAGCTCTGGGAGCTGCATCGCAAGGGGGTTTCCGACGCCGTATGGTCCACCTCGCTGAGTCCGGACGGCGAGGGCGGGTTCATTTTCTCCGCCGCTTACGCCCCCACCCACGAGTCCACGGAAGCTTGAAGACCGTGAACGCGGAGTCGGACGGCGGCGAGGGAAGCGAAAGCCGGTCCGGGGACGCCGGGGCGTACCGCCCCATCGCCTGCGATTTCCACGATCAGTTGGAAGCCTATGCTACCACGCGCCGCTTGGTGCGCTTGTCCCTGGACTCGGGCGCGACGACGGAGGGCAGGATCGCGGACTTCCGCACCACAGCCTCCAAGGAGGAATTCCTGATGATGCAAGATGGATCCGCGATCCGGCTGGATAAGATCGCGGCCGCAAGGGCAATCGACTGAATAATCCCCAAACGGGATTCCCTCCCGGATTTGCGGGTCTTGAGGGGCCTCCGGCCCCTAACCCTTGAAAAACGGCCTTAACCGCCGCCCCAAGCGGGACAAGGGTTAAAACGGGATTTTTCTTCTGATGGATGATAGAATAGGGAATGCTGTTTTCCCGATCCCTCCGCCGCGTTCCCGCACTTGTTTTGCTGCCCAACCTGAAGGAAGCGCTCGGTTTCTCCTTCGGCCTTTTCTGCTACCTGTTCGCCATCTCCATGTTCTTCTGTTTCCCGGGCGTCGAGGCCTGGACTTTCTCGGCCTTGCATCCGCTGGCCGCCCTCCGCCCCGTCTCCATCGGCCCCCGCATCTGGATCAATGTGCTCATGGCCTTCCTGGTGTTCCTGCCGGGCCTGTTCGGCCCCATGCTGTTCATCCTGCGCGCGCGCCGGTATGCCAGCGCCAAATTGATCGCCGGGTGCTTTTCACTGGCGGCCCTTTATACGGTGGCGGGCCTGGGCGAACCGCTCCTGTACGGCCGCGTGGCCCTGATAGCGCTGCTTTCCGGGCATTTACTGGTGTTGGGGCTGAAGGCACCGCCGAGCATCCCGCTGAATTGGATGATCTACCTGGCCTTCATCTTGGCGAACTTCTCCTTCCCCGATCCGGGCATCCTGTCCATGGCGGATTTCCTGGCGGGCGGCTACCTGTGCGGGGCAGGCATCGTATTGCTCTTGCAAGCGCTGGGCACGCCTCGCAAGCCCGACGGTTACCGGGTGATGGTCGGCTAAGAGCTGATACGTCGGCCCGGTTTAAAAAAAAGCCGATTCGTCGGCTAAAGCTTTTCGGCATTGGGCTTGGGGATGATGGCATGCCCGAAGGTCCGGGCATACACCTGGGTGAACTCGGCCCCCAGGAACAGAATCTGGGCCGAATAATAGATCCACAGCAAGAGCACCACCAGCGATCCCGCCGCGCCATAGGCCGAGCTTACGGAGCTGCGTCCCAGGTACAACCCGATCAGGAATCGCCCCAGGGAGAACAGCAAGGCCGTAACTACGGAACCCACCCACACGTCCCGCCAGCGGATATACGCATCCGGCAGCACCTTGAAAATCAGGGCGAAGAGGAAGGTAGTGACGCACAGGGAAATCCCGAAATTGATGCCCTGCAGGACATGGGCTGACATGGGCAGGAGATCGGCCAGGTATTTGCCGATGCCGGAAAGGACGGCGGTGAGCAACAGCGATACCATGAGCAGGAACCCGATGAACAGCACCATGGAAAAGGACAGGGCGCGATCGCGTAGCACCCCTCTGACGCCGCGGCCGGCCTTGGGTTTCACTTCCCAGATGGTGTTGAGGGATTCCTGCAATTGCCCGAAGGCGCCGGAGGCTCCCACCAACAGGGTCACCACGCCGATGCAGGTGGCCAGGATGCCGGAAGTGGTTTTCCCGGCGTTCTGCAGTATGGACTGGATCACCTGGGCACCGTCA
>JBDSWM010000045.1:0-4445 GCA_039926685.1 Fibrobacteria bacterium
CACCTGTCCTACGTTCATACGGGAAGGCACGCCGAGGGGATTCAGAAGGATCTGGACCGGCTGGCCGTTGGGCATGAAAGGCATATCCTCGACCGGGACGATCTTGGAAATAACGCCCTTGTTGCCGTGGCGGCCCGCCATCTTATCGCCCACCGCGATGCGGCGCTTCTTGGCGATATAGACCTTGACCAACTGGAGCACGCCGGGCTTCAATTCATCGCCGCGGATGATCTTGTCGATTTCCTTGTCCAACTCGTCTTCGAGGCGGAAAATCATCTCGTTGGCGCTGTGCAGCACGTTGGCCGCGGTCTTGTTGGCCTTCTCGTCCGTGGTCAGGCCGTCCGGCACGTTGACATCGGAGAAGTTGATCTTCTGAAGCGTCTTGTCGTTGAACTTTTTGCCCTTGCCGATGATGAGCTCATTGGTCGATCCATCTCGGATTTCCTGGGAATCCTTGCCGTCCAAAAGCTCCAGGAGCTTTCTGTCGCGGGCGGTCGTGATTTCCTGGATTCGCGCCGACATGGTCGCGCGCAATTCGTCGATGCGATCCTTGTCGCTCTTCTTGGTTTTCTTATCGCGCTCCTTGCGGGAGAACACGCGCGTTTCCACGACGATGCCCTTCATGCCCGGGGGGGCCTTCAGGGACGAGTCGCGGACGTCGCCGGCCTTTTCGCCGAAGATGGCGCGCAACAGGCGCTCTTCCGGCGACAGTTCGGTTTCGCCCTTGGGAGTCACCTTGCCGACCAGGATGTCGCCCGCATCCACTTCCGCGCCTACCCGGATGATGCCGGCTTCGTCGAGGTTGCGGAGGGATTCTTCGGAAACGTTGGGGATTTCCCGCGTCAATTCTTCCGGGCCGCGCTTGGTATCGCGGACTTCCAGTTCGTACTCCTCGATATGGATCGAAGTGAAGGTGTCCTTCTTGGCCAGCTCTTCCGAGATGATGATGGCATCTTCGTAGTTATAGCCGTTCCACGGGAGGAAACCGATGAGGATGTTCTTGCCCAACGCCAGCTCCCCTTGCCAGGTGCTGGAACCGTCGGCGAGCACGTCACCCTTCTTCACGACCTGACCCACCTTGATCACCGCACGCTGATTGATGCAGGAATCCTGGTTGGAGCGCTCGAACTTGCGCAAATTGTAGGTATCGTACTCGGGCACGTCCAAGAAGTCCGTGACCAGCTTGCCGGCCTCTTCGCGCTTGATCACCACGCTGCGGGCGTCCACGCTGTGGATCACGCCGTTGTGCAGCGCGACCACCATGGCGCCCGAATCGTACGCGGCCTTGCCTTCCAGTCCGGTTCCCACGTAGGGGGAATCCGGCACCAGCAAGGGCACGGCTTGGCGCTGCATGTTGGATCCCATCAAAGCGCGGTTGGCGTCATCATGTTCCAGGAACGGGATGAGACCGGCGGCGATGGAAACCAGCTGCTTGGGGCTTACGTCCATCAACTGCACGGTGTCGCGGGGCACCAGGGGGAATTCGCCCTGCTTGCGCACGATGACATAGTCGTTGACGAAACGGTTCTTGTCGTTGATGATGGTGGAAGCCGGCGCCACATGGTACTCGTCTTCCTGATCGGCGGTGAGATAGATGACCTCATCGCTGACGATCCCGTTCTTGACCTTGCGGTACGGGGTTTCGATGAACCCGAACTGGTTAACCTTGGCATAGGCGGCCAAGGACGAAATCAGGCCGATGTTCGGGCCTTCCGGCGTTTCGATAGGGCACAGGCGGCCGTAATGGCTGTGATGCACGTCGCGGACCTCGAAGCCCGCGCGTTCGCGCGTCAAACCGCCAGGCCCGAGGGCGGACATGCGGCGCTTGTGGGTCAACTCGGCCAGCGGATTCATCTGATCCATGAACTGGGACAGCTGGGAGGATCCGAAGAACGTCGATATAACGGTGGACACGGTCCTGGCGTTGACCAGATCCTGGGGCGTGATCTCTTCCGTATCGCGCAAGGACAAGCGCTCGCGGATCGTGCGCGCCATGCGGGTGAGGCCCAACGAGAACTGGTTGCCCAGCAGCTCGCCGACCGACCGGACGCGGCGGTTGCCCAGATGATCGATATCGTCCAGGTAGCCCTCTTGCAGGAACAACGAAACCAGGTAACGCATGATGGCGATGAAGTCATCCTTGGTCATGGTCATGGTTTCCATGGGGACCTTGAGCTTCAAACGGCTGTTCATGCGGTAGCGGCCCACTTCGCCCAGGTCATAGCGCTTATCGTCGAAGAACAGGCGCTCGAGCAGGGTCTTGGCGGTGGCCACATTGGGGGGATCGCCGGGACGGATCAGGGAATAGATGCGGAACAGCGCTTCTTCCTCGTTGGAGGTGGGATCCGCCGAAAGGGTATTGTGTAGGACGGGATTGCTTTCCACGCCCTTGATGATCTTTATCTTCTTGAATCCGAGCTCGCCGATCTTCTTGGCGAGGACGGGGGTGATCACGGTGTTGGCCTCGGCGATCATTTCGCCGGTGTCCTTGTCGACCAAATCCTCGAAGAGGACCTTGTCTTCGAGGTTGGCGTATTCCTTGGTAACGGCCAGATCTTCGGATTCATAGAAGAGCTTGACCAGATCCTGGTTGCGCGAAAATCCGATGGCCCGCAACAGGATTGTAGCCGGAATCTTACGGCGACGATCGATATTTATGTACATGGCCTCGTTAACGTCGACCAGGAACTCCACCCACGAACCGCGGTACGGGATCACGCGCGCTTTGAGCAGGCGCTTGCCGTTGGGATGGGTTTCTTCGTCGAAGCTCACGCCCGGCGAGCGGTGCAGCTGCGATACGATCACGCGTTCGGCGCCGTTGATGATGAACGTACCGTTCTGTGTGATGAGGGGAAGATCGCCGATGTACACATCGTTGGTGATCTTCTCCACGAACTTGCGTTCTTCGCCTTCGCCTTCGAAGATGTTGAGGCTCAAGGTGGCCTTGAGCGGGGCGGCGAATGTCATGCCGCGCTTCTGGCACTCCTCGATGGAGTACTTGGGCACGCCCAGCGAGTATCCCTCGAACTCGAGCGAGTACATCTCTTTGATGTCCGTGATGGGAAAGACTTCAGCGAAAATCTTTTGCAGCCCCTCGTTCTTGCGCTCCTTGGGCAAGGTGCCCTGCTGGATGAAGCGGTTGAACGAATTCACCTGCACATCGAGCAGGTATGGCAACTCCATGTTGAACCGACTGGAGGAATATGTCCGTCTTTCCACTTAAATGCTCCGATCCCTTAAAAGTTCCCGCGTCGGTCTATCAGATACCGGACACGCCATCTTAAAAACGGAAAAACGCCTGCCCGCAACCGCGGGCAGGGCGTACGATTTTTCCCTTTGTGGAAGGAAAAGTCCTCAATGGCTACTTCAGGCTTACCTTGGCGCCAGCTTCCTCGAGTTCCTTCTTCCACTTTTCCGAATCGACCTTGTTGGCGGCTTCCTTGACGGTCTTGGGAGCGCCGTCGACCAGAGCTTTGGCTTCCGCCAGGCCCAAGCCGGTGATTGCGCGCACGACCTTGATGACGCCGATCTTCTTCTCGCCGGCGCTTTCCAGCACCACGTCGAACTCGGTCTTCTCAGCGGCGGCTTCAGCGCCCGCTCCGCCGGCGGCGGGGGCGGCCATCACGGCGGCAGCCGCGGCGGCTTCCAGGCCGTAGGTGTTCTTCAGGTAATCCGAGAGTTCCTTGGCCTGCAGCAGGGACAGGGCTACGATCTTGTCGCCGATTTCCTTCACGGTGGCATTCACATCAGACATTTGCAATTCTCCTAAGTTGTTCTAAAAATCAGTTAAATAATGTTTTGCGCGACTATTTTTCCGTTTTTACGGCAGGGGGCCCTTCGCGAGGAGGCTTCCGGCCAAGCGGCATAACGCCGCCGTCGTTCCCACTTTCCTTATTGAGCGCCTCCCTCCAACTTCTCGATTTGGGCCTTGACCTGGCCGGCGATTGCGGCGCCGGGACCCTTGATGATGCCGACTAGCTTCTGTCCCGGGCCGAGCGCCAGGGAAACAACGGAAGCCTGCAGTTCGCGCTTGCCCGGCATTTTGGCCAAGGCGGCGAGCTGGGTGCCAGGATAGGCGGCACCGTCGATGGAAACGACCTTGACCGGGAGCATGTCATTGTTCGCCTTGTGGAATTCCACCAAGGCTCTCGCAGGCGCCATCGGATCCTGATCGTCGGAGAAAATCACGGCAGTGGGGCCGACCAGGTGCTTTTCCAGCCCCTTGATGCCGGCCTGATCCAGCGCGCGCTTGATGAGGGTGTTTTTCGCCACCTTCATCTTCATGCCCTTCTTGCGAAGGCTGGAGCGCAAACCGGTGACGGTCTGCACCGTTACGCGGCTGAAGTCCGCGATATAAACGCCCGGATAGGCCCGGAAGTTCTTTTCCAGTTCGGAAATGACGCTGCTTTTGTTCTCGATTGTCTTGGATGTCATGTTCTGCCTCG
>JBDSWM010000046.1:0-14648 GCA_039926685.1 Fibrobacteria bacterium
GGGTTTCGCAAGGCATCACCCGGCCAGTAGCAAGTTATGGAATATTTTGTCACCTCGGTAACGGTGATAATTGATTGGGAAAACCTCTCGGGTTATTTACTATTCGAGAATGGTTTTCAATTCGCTCACCTTCGTCATCTTCTTCGCGATCGTTTTGGTCGGACACCGCCTGATGCCCACGTGGGGAGCCAAAAAAGGCCTGCTCCTGGTCGCGAGCTACTTCTTCTACGGAGCCTGGAACCCGCCGTTCGTGGCCTTGCTGGCGTTGGCGACGGTGGTGGACTGGTACGCGGCCAAAGGCATGGCCAGCTTGACGGACCCGCGCCAGCGCAAGCTGCTGCTGATCGTGAGCCTGACCGCCAACCTGGGCCTCCTCAGTTATTTCAAGTACGGCGCCTTCCTGCTCTCCAATTTCACGGCCCTCTTGCACGGCTGGGGCGTAAACTACGCGCCGGCCGCGCCCAGCATCATCCTTCCGTTGGGCATTTCCTTCTACACTTTCGAGACGCTGTCTTATACCATCGACGTTTACCGCAAGGAGCTGAGACCGGCGCGCTCGTTCCTTGATTTCGCGTTGTTCGTTTCCTTCTTCCCCCACTTGGTCGCGGGCCCAATCGTGCGCGCGGCCGACCTGATCCCGCAATTCGAAAGGGAAAAACCCATTCGAAAGGGCGCTTTGGGATGGGGCTTATTCCTGATGACATTGGGCATCTTCCAGAAAAACGTGCTGGCCGACACGCTGCTTGCCGATGCCGCGAATACGGTGTTCGGCTCGCCGGGACCGACCTCAGCTCTGGATACCTGGGTCGGCGCCATCTCGTTCGCGGGCCAGATTTTCTGCGACTTCGCGGGCTATACCACCTGCGCCATCGGCGTAGCCCTCTGTTTCGGTTTCTCGCTGGTCGACAACTTCAGGTCCCCGTACGCCGCCATCGGTTTCCGCGACTTTTGGCGGCGTTGGCACATCTCGCTTTCGACCTGGCTTCGCGACTACCTGTACATCCCCTTGGGCGGCAACCGCCTGGGCCGTTTTCGCACCGGGGTCGCGCTGTTCATCACCATGTTGCTCGGCGGCTTGTGGCACGGTGCGGCCTGGCACTTCGTGGTCTGGGGCGCTTTGCACGGTCTGTTCCTCGTGATCGAGCGGGGGCTTCGCCTGCGGTTCGGATCGGCGGGGTGGGTCAAGACCTGGCTCGGGCGCGCTTTCCTCGGTACGGTCACCTTCGCGCTCGTTTGCCTCGCTTGGGTATTCTTCCGCGCGACGGACATGCCTCGGGCGATGATGCATGTTGCCGCCATGCTCGGCGCCATCCCCGTGGATCCGATCCTGAAAACCACGACCATCTTGAAGGTCGTCATCACCATGACGGCGCTGATCGGCACCCACATCGCCCTCCGCGATCGGAAGATCGAAAACGTAGCCAAGGCGGCGCCTGCTCCCTTGATCGGCGCGCTTTGGGCCGCCATGCTTGCCTTGATCATCTTCACCCAGGGGGGAGGCGATGCCTTCATTTACTTCCAATTCTGAAGCGCCTGACGGGACGCCTTCCGGAATCGACGGACGCTGGGTCACGCGGGACATTCCCGAGCAGCCTTGGTACCTGCTGTTGGCGGTGGTACTCTGCGCCGTGGCTATGGGAACGGCCGGTTGGGAAGTCTACGCCCGCAGCTTGGGCTATGGGCCGTCCCTCGACGATACCCCGAATCTGTGGGCGCCCCAACGGGCCCGCGCCGTCGGCGCCCGGCGCGACCAAGTGGTCTTCGTCGGCGATTCCCGCACCTTGTTCGACATGGATTTGGCCGTCTTTCGGAATGAGATCGGAGGTCCCGAGCCGATCCAGCTGGCCACCGTGGGCTCTAATCCGCTCATCATCCTCGAGGACTTGGCCAAGGATACCAGCTTCGCGGGAACGGCGATGGTCGGCCTGGTCCCGGGGCTTGCCGCCGCCGCGGCGGGGCCGCCGGTAGCCAATCCGACCCGGTTCGTCACGCACTACCACCATTGGACTATGGCCAACCGGATGGAGTTGCCGCTGGTGATCTGGTTGAATGAGCGCTTGGCTTTCCTGAACGAAGATCTGACTCTCGCGCGCCTGATCGAGACCAAGCTCCCGTTGCCGGAGCGGCCCAGCGTGTTTTCGCCGCGACTGCCACCCTACATGTACACGCTCGATCGCAATCGCCAGGCGCGCATGACCGAAGCCGTGGCCACCAATGGCGCGTTGCAGCATCAAATCCAGCAAGGTTGGTTGCCGCTTTTCCGAGGCCCGCCCAGGCCGGCCGTTTTCACGCCCGAGCAATGGGGCAAGATGCTGTCGGACGGATGGGAAAGCAACTTGCGCCGGTTCAAGCAAAGCGTGGCGAGCATCCAAGCGCGCGGGGGCCGGGTCATTTTCTCGCGCCCGCCCTCCTCCGGCGAGCTCTACGCGCTGGAACGGAAGAACACGCCCAATGCCGCTTTCTGGGACCGCGTCCTGGCCGAGACCGGCGCGCCCGGCATCAACTTCGAAGACCATGCCGAGCTGCAAGGCTTCGACTGCCCTGAGTGGTCCCACCTGAACGCCCGGGATGCCACCGAATATACCAAGCGCTTCGCGCGCATACTCAAGGCTCAGGCCCTGTTCTAGTCCGCATTTCCCATGGACACACTGCTACTGCTCCCGGGGCTCGACGGTACGGGGCGCCTGTTCTCGCGCCTAATCCCGGAATTGGAGGGACATTTCAATCTGCTCTCCATCGCCTACCCTTCCGACCGGATTTTGGGCGCCGAGGCGGCGGTCGCGTATATCCAGGATCGCATTCCCGAGCGGGTTCGCTATGCGATCGTCGCCGAATCCTTCTCCGGACCCCTGGCGATCGAGTTCGCGGCGCGGCGCCCCCCGGGACTCTTGGCGATCATCCTGGTGGCGACCTTCGTCAGCCCCCCGCTCGGTTGGTTGTTGCGGGCCCTCTTACGAGCCTTTGCGCCCCTGGTTGCGGCCATTTTGCTGCGGCCCTCCGCTTGGGCCATGACCTACTGGCTCAGCGGCGGCGAAGCTTCCTTGAACCAGGATATATCGGCCGCGCTCGCCTCGGTGAAAGCGAACGTCATCGTCGCCCGGCTGCAGGCGCTCTGCCGCGTAGACGCCCGTGAATCCCTGTCGCGCTGCGAAATCCCCATCCTCTACCTTGCCGGCGATCGCGATCGACTGGTTGATCCCCGCTACGGTCGGGAAATCGCGCGGCTGGGTTGCAACGTCACCCTGGGCGGGCTGCCTGCGCCCCACCTGGTGCTCCAGAGCCAACCGCGATTGGCGGCGAAGGCCATAAGGCGTTTCCTGTCGTCCCTTACCCCGAGCCCTTCCGAGCCGCCTGGAAACGGTCCGCCGGGGCTCGCTCCTTGAGCGCCCGGCCCGGATTCGCGCGAATAAGGCCTAAATCCATGGTCAAACACCGAAAATTCTTGGAAAATGTCCGGACCATCCCCTAAGATTGCAACGCCGGAGACTCAACCGCCGCAAGTATGGCGGGGAAACCGGGCATACGCCGCCGCGGAAGCCGCAGGCGTGCAAGGAGCAGGATGCGACCCAGTCCCAATGTCCTTTTCGTGAAGCGTGCCATCGATATACTCATCGGCCTGGTGGGAACCGGGGCCTTTGTTTTCTTGTATCCCATTCTGGCCCTTCTCATCAAACTTGAGAGCCGCGGACCCGTGCTGTACAGCCAGGAGAGGGTGGGCATCAACAAGCGCGAACGCCGCCTGCAGAAGGACTGGGACGGCGAAAAGGCTTTGCCCATCCGCAGTTCCGACGTGGGCGGCAAGCCCTTCGAGATCTACAAGTTCCGCAGCATGCGCACGGATGCCGAAAAGGACGGGCCGCAATTGGCCGCCAAAGGCGTGGATCCACGCGTGACCAAGGTGGGCTGGTGGCTGCGCGCCTTGCATCTGGACGAATTGCCCCAATTCTGGAGCGTATTGCGCGGCGACATGAGTTTCATCGGGCCTCGCCCGGAGCGGGCGCATTTCACTCTGGAATTCGGCCGCACCATTCCCCACTACCAGAACCGCACCTTGTGGATCAAACCCGGCCTCACCGGCCTGGCCCAGATTTCCCTGGGCTATGACGAGGGCATGGAAAGCGTGGTGCGCAAATCCTATTTCGACTACTCCTATCGCGCCTCCTTCAGCAGCTTCCGATCCTGGGCGCGCATGGAGTGGTGGGTGCTGATGAACACGGTGGGCTATCTGCTCATAAAGCCCCGCAAGGAAGGCGACACCCGCGATCTGGCGAGCCTCAAGCGCGTCAAGGTCCTGAACATGCTGGCCAGGGGCCCGCGCCGGGGTAACCATAAAGTTACGGCCTGGGTCAAGCTCGATCACGACGATCGCCCAATAGTCCTGGAGGGGAAGGATCCCGCGGTAATCACCGCGCGCCTGGCCCGGCTTTCCGCCCGCGGCCTCAAGACCCAGGAAGTCTGCTATACCCCGCGCAAGGATTTCGATCTGGAGGATCTCGGCTTCCTGGTGGACCTGGCCCAGCGCGTCAAGCAATCGGGCGGACGCGTGGCCGTGCGCAATCCCAGCGCGCGCGTGCGCCGCATGCTGCGCGAAATCCACATGGACAAGGTGGTGGAACTGTCCCGCCCGCAAAGCCGCGTCCTCAATTTCCTGACCGTGGACGTGGAATGCTGGTTCCATGCCTACAACCTCAAGGAGAAGATCCCGCCCTCCACCTGGCATCTCCAGGAAACCCGCATCATAAGCAATATCGAACGCATCCTGGCCCTGTTCCGATCGCACGATACCCGGGCCACCTTCTTCGTACTGGGTTGGGTGGCGGATCGCTTTCCGGAAGTGGTAAAGCTCATCGCCTCGGAAGGCCATGAGATAGGCACGCACGGTTATTACCACAACCTGATCACGGACATGACCCCGGCCAGCTTCGAAGAGGACCTGCTCAAGTCCCTGGAGGCCATCTCCAAGCATACCTCCCAGCCTATCCGCGGGCATCGCGCCTCCAATTTCACCATCGTGCCCAAAACCTATTGGGCGCTCGAGACCCTGGCCCGGCACGGCCTGGAATACGATTCCAGCATTTTCCCCATCAAGCGCGACCGCTACGGCATCCCGGACTATCCCAACCGTTTGCCGCATACCTTGCATTTGCAAAGCGGGGCGACCTTGCAGGAGTTCCCTATGTCCACCTTGGGCGTTGGCAACAAGTTCCTGCCCATGTCGGGCGGCGGTTACCTGCGCCTTTTCCCGCATGCGGTCACGGAGGCCTTCATCGAATCCTGCAACCGCAAGGGCCATCCGGCCATGGTCTATTTCCATCCCTGGGAGCTCGATCAGGACCAACGCCGCATCAGCGTGGGACTGGTAAAAACCTTCCAGCATTACGTGAACCTGCATTCCCTGGAATGGAAGCTCAACCGGCTGTTGCAGAAATTCTCCTTCACCTCCATCAGCCACAACGCCGGCACGCGCCGGGTGGGAGTGATGCTGAACCGGAACCCCGTCTATATCCCGAGCAACATGGGTGCGAACATCGATCGGGAGACCGCGGAAGAAACGGAAACCGGCGAAACCGGCGAAAGCGGCCAGGAGGAAGTACGCGAGAGGCAAAGCCGTGAGGAAGCCCGCGAAAAGGAAAGCCGCGAGGCGCGGGAAAACCCCGTGGTTCCGCGTCGCCCCACGGCGGCTTAATCAGGGAGCGGCCACCAGGCCGGCCCGGTGGCCTATGCTACGTGCTGCCCGCCCCTGCGCCATTCCGCCGGTGCCGTCAGCATGGCCTTGACCATGGCCAACAAGGGGTAGGGGTCGATGGGTTGCGTCATCTTGTTCAGGATGCGCGTGCCTTCCCAAGCGTTCAGGAATCCCTGGCGCAAATCGGGGTCGCCGGAAAACAGGATCAGGGTCGGTACTTCCGGCAGGGCCAATCGCCATTCCGGCCAGGGGAGGATTTTCGGATCCCCCAAATGCACGCCCAGGATAATCAGATCCGGCGTATCGCTGGCGAGCAATATAGGGAGATGATCCCAGCTTCCAGCGTCGTCGACGCGATGGTTGATGCCTTCCAGGATGAAGCGCAGCATGTTCCGGTAGCGCGCTTCCGGCTCGAAAATCAGAATCTTTGCCATTTTAATCCTTGGAGGGAAACTCCCTCCTGCCCCTGCTTTCATTCTAGGGCCATCTCCCCGTTTCTACCAGTCCCGCGCGCTCGCGCCGCCGCGCTATCCCGCCAAAGAACTTAAATTACCTCCAGTATCGATCGCATCCCAGGCGCAAGCAGGAGCTCTTCATGGACATGACTTTCCGGGAAATGATTTCCCCAGCGGAGGCTGATGCGATCCTGGCTTCCGCCCTCCCCCGATACACACAGGTTACTATCCCGATTTCCAGGGCCCAGGGGAGGATACTGCGCGAGCCCATCCGCGCCGATCGCGCCCAGCCTCCTTTCGACCGGGTGGCCATGGACGGCATCGCCATCGCCTTTTCCGCCTGGGAAAAGGGCCTGCGCCGGTTCCCGCTGGAGGGGATGCAGAAGGCGGGCGAGCCCGCGCGGAAACTGAAGGCGCCGGACGCCTGCCTCGAAGTGATGACGGGATCGGTGCTGCCTGCCGGCGTCGATTGCGTGGTGCCGGCGGAGGAGTTCCTGATGGAGGACGGCGCGGCCGTGCTGCGCGAAAGCGCGGGCATACCCGTGCCGTACCGATACGTGCATCGGTCCGGGGTGGATTGCCCGGCGGGCAGGACCTTGGTGCCGGAGGGCGTGCAATTGACGGCGGCGCATATCGGCGCGGCCGCCTCCTTCGGCATGAAGGACGTAAAGGTTTCCGAAGCCCCTTCCGTGGCCATCGTGGCCACGGGGGATGAACTAGTGGATGTGGGCCGCGAACCCCTGCCCTACCAAATCCGCAAGTCGAACCCGTACGCCATCGAAGCCGCCTTGCGCAAGCGTCTTATCGAGCGCGTGTCCCTGCTGCATGCGCGCGACGACAAGGCGCGTTTGCGGAGCACGCTGGAAGGCGTGCGCGGGAAATGCGACGCATTGATCATTACCGGCGGCGTGTCCATGGGTAAAACCGATTATGTGCCCGGGGTGCTGCTCGATCAGGGCGTGCGCCCCTTGTTCCACCGCATACGCCAGAAACCCGGCAAGCCGTTCTGGTTCGGCGTGGGCGCCAACGGCATTCCCGTCTTCGCCTTGCCCGGCAACCCGGCCTCGGTGCTGGTATGCCTGCACCGTTACGTGCTGCCGGCCTTGCGGAAAGCCATGGGCTGGATCGGCGAAGAATCGGTTCCCGCGCTTTTAGGCGAGGACGCCCCGCCCTCGGGCGCGCTCACCCATTACCGGCCCGTGGTATGCGTCCATGACAATGACGCCCGCCTGCGCGCGCGCTGGGTCGAGAACCAGGGTTCGGGGGATTTCAGCGCCTGGGCCCGCGCGGACGGATTCGTGGAACTGCCGGCCGGCCCGGGGGACATCAAGTCGGGTACCAAGGTGCGCCTCTGGCGCTGGTAGGCGCCAGTATCGTAAATGCGCTGGTAAGCGCCGGTTTTTGTAAATGCGCTGGTAAGAGCCGGCAGGGAATTCAGAACTCGACGATGGTGTCCCAGATCCATTTCCTATCCGGCCCGAGCGTGGCCGCGTAGATGCCGCTAGGACCGACCTCGCTGCCTCCGTAAATATCAGTCTCGGACCGGGTCATGAGGATCATGGGTCTTCCCTCCGCCGTGAACTTCAAATCGGAAGGCCGGGCTTGCTTACTGGGATCCGCTTGCTTGTCGCGACCCGTTCCGGGAAAGATCAAGGTATCGACGCCGGAAGCGCATGAAGAGTAGTGCACTCTATTACCCGAATCGTAGAACCAATCGTTATACCCGCTGTCAGGAAGCGACGTTAAGGTATGGAAGCAACCCTGCGGGTCAACGCTTAAGTAGGAATTGACCCGGGGGTCATCGTCTTGTGTTTTGAAGGCCTCGGGATCCACATCCCCCAAAGGGATGATGGAATCGTTGCGCAGGGTGAAGGCGGACATGGTATCCAGCCCATGTTTTATGAAAAAGCGCGATTCGCCTTCCACTTGCGCGGACACAAAGGAGTAGAAACTCCCTCCTGAAAGCAGCGTTTGCTTGCGGACGTCGGCAGAAGCGGGATCCCGCCTCCAACTATACGCCACCAGCTCGGGCAAAGGCGATTCCGTCGGTTGTTGGGAAGAGGATGAGGAGATAAATGGATAGCCGGAGCTAATCAGGAAGTCGCGTCGGCTTCCGCGCAGAAATCCCATAGAATTCGATTGCCAGCCCGAATCCAGGGGAATGCTGCCGCCTGTACTGGTTCGGACTGCCAGCTTTGTCGTGGGGTAATCGTAGTACGGCGTCTGCCAAACGCTATCCCCTCTCAATAGCATGGACTTGGAAGCGGAAAAGTAGAATTGCTGGGTAGAGGTTTGGGGATCGGACGATTTGGATTTGGGGAGCCACGTGTCGCCGGAGCGTCCGTAGAGGATGACTTCAAGGCGGTTGGGGATCAGGGGCTGGATCCCGCCCTTGTCATTGAGCAACAGCATCGACTCCCCTGACCATTGAAGGGGGTCGCGCAGGTTCCGGAATGGAAAGGCTTTCCAGGCGCCGCCTCCGAAGGAATACAGGATGGACTGCACGTTCAGGGTTTTGTAGTGCGGATCCCATTCGCCCAGCTTGTCCCGGGTACCATAATTCATGCCCACTTCCGCCAGCACGTAGGGCGTGCCGTCCGCGGCGACCTCCAGGCTCGCGGACCGGGCCTGCGAGCGAAGCGGAACATCGTAGTTGGTCCCGTCATCGGAAAGGCAGCCGGATAGGATTCCGGACAAGCAGCCCGATATGCCGAGCATGGCGATCGCCACGGGGAGGTGCGATTTTCCCTTGGCGGCGGAAAAAGACGCGCGCTGATACGATCCTGTAATGGTTTGCACGGAATGAATTTATTATTTTCACGCGCTCGCGCCCATTGCGGAAGGAAATCGTTTGCGGAATAGTTCCAGGGGAAAGCGCTTGCGCCTTCCGGCGGCGGTCTTGGCGCTGCTGTTGAACGGTTGCTTGTATACCACCCATCATTTCAACACCGGGCGGCTCCTGGAACCGGGTCACTCCGCCGTTACCCTGGGCTATGGGAGGTCCAGCACCGTTGGTTATGGGTGCCCGGATGGGCTGGACATATACGATTATTCCGATTCCACCGGATTGCATTGCGAACGGTACAACCCGTTTTTCGGGGAAGGAATGCAGGGACAAGGGGAAGATCGAGCGCAATCGCAAGGGCCGGACACTTTACAGCCGGAATCGAAATCCTCCCCGATCAGCAATGGCAGCATCGGCTATCGCTTGGGCATACACGATCGTTTCGGCCCTTTCACCGGCGCGGAAATCGGCCTGCATCTGGAAGCGCCCACCAATCCCGCCAGCGCGGAATTCGATCTCAAGCTCGGTTTGCCGCTGCCGCAAGGCATCCCCTACCACCATTCCCTTTCCGCGGGCTGGGGCATAGGGGCCTGGGCCGACAACAGCTGGTTCCTGGAGTATGCGGCTTCGCGCGCTTTCGGCGGCAGCGATCTTTTCGTGAACTACCGGGCCGATTATCTCTCCACCCAGGTCGGGGAAATCACCTCGAAGAAGGTTAAGAACACCTTCCGCCGCCATCCGCGCTGGATCCATCAGGCCGCTTTCGGATTCAGGTGGGCTCTGCCGAAAATCGCCGTCGTGCCGGATTTCCTCATTCCCCAAATCGGACTCAATTATCCGCAAGCCCCGGTAGGGGAAAGCGATGTGCCCGCTTTCGTGCTGGATGATCGGATGTGGTCGTTCGCGCTGGGAATGGGATGGGGGTATTGATGCGCGAGATGCTCCGAATGCGCGTGTCACGCGCCTTGCGCGTTGTATCCGTCAAGCGCTTGCTGGCGGGGGCAACCCTGTTAGGCCTGGCCTTCGCGACCCCTTCAGCAGCCCCGCCCTTGGCGGACAGGGCCGAAGAGGGAACGGTTGCGCCCTCTCCGGCGCGGGATTCGCTCCCCCTCGGCACGGACGCGCCCGTGGACACCGAAGGCTCTGCGCCGCTTGGCCCGACCCAGGCGACCCCGGCGATGCAGGGGACCCGGGCGGCCGACACCCTGGAAGCGCAGGAAAAGAATGTCCGCGGCGGAAGCACGCGATCCCATCGCGACAAGGAAGTGAGCCGCGTGCGCCTGGATCGCGAAACGCTCAAATACATCCCGGCCGCGCAAGGCGATCCCATGCGCGCCCTGTCCACCTTGCCGGGCACGACCACGCAGAACGATATGAGCGTGCGCCCTTTCGTGCGGGGCGGCAAATCGGAGGAGACCCAGGTGCTGTGGGAGGGCATTCCCCTGCTGCAACCGTATCATTTCGGCAGCTTGTATTCGATTTTCAACATCGAATCCCTGCAGGATCTCACTTTGTACAGCGGCGGGTTCCCGGCGGAGATGGGGAACGCGCTTTCCGGCGCTTTGTATATGCATGCCCGCCCGGCCCCGATTGACTCCCTGTCCTTGTCGGCCGATCTCTCCCTGCTGCGGGGCAACGCCTATGCGGGCGTGCCGCTCATCAAGGACAAGTTGGGGATATCGCTGGCCTACCAGGCCTTCTGGTACGATTGGGTGTTCAACCGCGGCCTGGATTTAGCCGCTTTGGCCCGCGACGACGCGGATTTCAACCGCGACAAGCGCGACATCGAGAAATACCTGGACCTGCCCAACTTCAAGGATCTGCAAATGGGGCTGGCTTGGAAGCTTTCCGACAGGCTGCAAGGGGAATACACCGGTATCCTGTCCCGGGACGATTTCGGCATCAAGAACGGCGGCGTGCATCAATACGTGAATGGCCAGGAGGTTTCGCCCGACTATTACGCATGGGACCTGTTCTACGGCGAATCCGGCGACGTGCGCGAAAAAAGGGTGGAACCGGATACCACGGCCCTGGTGACCATCCGCAATAACGTGCATTCGCTGGCGTTCCATTGGAAGCCCGCGGCGGCATGGCAGGTGGATCAGACGCTGGCCTATCAATCCCAGGATTGGCAGGTCGGGTTCTACGACAATAACGTATGGACGGATTCCGTCACTCCCCAAGGCGGTTTCGCCGGATACCGGGAGCATGGTCCCAGCACTTATAAACTGGGGATCCGCAATCGAACCTACGATTGGAAGCTGGACGCGAAGGGATACCTGACGGAAAAGATGAAGCTGCAACTGGGCGCCTCCCAATCCTATCGCGAGTCCCGCTTCACCGCCCGGCTGCCGCGCCCGATTTTCGAAACCATCGTGAACGGCAATGTGGACGCGCTCGATGCGCTGGGTTATTTCAATCCGGAAGGCACCCTGATCCGCACGCCGGATTCCCTGGGATCGAGCCCGGATTATTTGAATGAGCTTCCCAATCTCGTCAAATTCGACAGGGAAGGTTTCTTGTCCGCGAATTTCCTGGCGGCCTACGTCTCGGGAGAATACAGCTTCGATCCCGCCCATCGCCTCTTGCTGGGATTGCGCGCCGAGTCGGACACCTATTCCAACCGGCCGTTCCTGAGCCCCCGGGCCGCTTATTTCCAAAGCCTGGGCGGCAGCGATGAGCTGACCCTGGCCGCAGGCCTGTATTCCCAGAGCGACTATCCTTTCCAGATACGCTCCGTAAACCTTTCCCTGGAGCCGGAGAAGGCGTTCCATTTCAACCTGGAGTGGACGCATGCCTTCACCAGACGCTATCGCCTGGAATGCGATCTCTATCAGAAGAATTATTTCGATTTGGTGGTGCCTTTCCTGATCAACACGGGCCGCATCGACTGGCATTCCGATTTCATGGACGATTGGGGCATGATCGACAGCGCCACCTTCGTGAAAATGGCCAAGCCCCAGCAGGACAGCGTGCTGCAAATCTACGGCCTTCGCACCATGGGTTACCGCAACGGCGGCACAGGCAAGGCGGCCGGCCTGGAAATCTCCTTCCACTACAATCCCAATCCCACCTGGGGCGGATGGTTCTCGGCGGAAGCGGGTTATTCCAAGCGCCAGGATTCGGCGGGCACGCGTGCCTATGATTACCGCTATAGCCGTCCTTGGGCCTTCAATTGGATCAACCACTTCAAACTTCCCAACCGCTTCGGCCTGGCGTTGCGCGGCCGTTATGCCGCGGGCCTGCCATACACCAAATATGTGGCATACCAGTCCTTTGGGAGCACCGAGGATATCGGGGGCGGATTCTCCGAAGATCCCGCCGATCCCAAGAATGACACGGCCCTGTATATCGGCCGGCGCAATGGCGGCCGGTATGCCGCCTATAGCCGCTGGGACTTGCGCTTATCCCGGGAGTTCCCGATACGGGGCCATAAAATGGAGGCCTATTTCGAATTGTGGAACGCCTTCAATGCCCCCAATTTCCTGATGCGGGACGAGGCCACGGAAAAGTGGAAGTTCGTGGATTTGAACTACCCCGTCCCCATCCTCTTCGTGGGATTGTCCGGCCGCTGGTGACGCTTTCAAGCCGTTTTACCTGGCATATCGCTTGCTTCTTCGGGAACTCGGTGTAGATTTTACCCGTTCCCGGGGCTTCGCGGCCCAGATAAGCTGACCTTTGACCGGCAATAGGTGATCACCTGGCTCTAAAACCACTTTGCCTCATGACCGCATGGCCCCTATGCTGAAAGGCCTGCGGTGTGGATTGGCGTTTTGCGCGGCCTTTTCCTCGACCGGATGCTTGTATTCGGTGCATCATTTCAATACCGGCGTGCTCTTGCCGGCCGGGCATAGCCAAGCCACTTTGGGAGTGGGACGGCAACCGCAATGGCGCTGCGCGCATTACCATACGGATTCGACCGTCGCGGAGCATACCTGCGCCGAGTACGACAGCGCGGGCTCGAAGCCCGGCGCCGAAATCGCCCGCAAAGCGGATATATTCAAGGGTAGCTTCAACTACCGCCTGGGACTCAAGGACAAATGGGGTCCCTTCCCGGGCGCGGAATTGGAATGGCACATGGAGGCCCCCACGGGACCGATGACGATGGAATTCGCCCTGAACCTTGCGCTGCCCACCGGCAACCCCGCGCCCACCGCCGCCTCCTTCCACCATAAACTGGGCGCAGGCTGGGGCATAGGGGCCTGGGCCGACAATTCCTTCTTCATGGAGTACGCCGCCTCCAAGCGCCTGGGCCTGCCGCTTTTCTTCGGTAACTTGCGCGGTACCTATCTGGCCACCCAGCTCAATGAGGTGCTGGGCGACGATTTCTCCCAGCCCTTGCCCAGCCACCGCGTCCTGGTGGCCCAGGCGGGATTGGGGTTGTCGTTCCGGCTTCCCGACTGGCCCGTGGTCCCGGATTTCCTCGTCCCGCAATTCAACCTGACCCTGCCGCAGATTCCCGGCGGGGAACGTGAATTCCGGCGCCGGGACATCCCTTTGGCCCAATGGGATATGAATCTGGGATTCGGATGGATCTTTTGAGGATGCGCCTTGGCCGGGGCGGGAGCGGAAACGCCTCTCCGCGGGCAGGTTGGCGCTGGTGGCCCGCCGCCTTGCTGGCTGCCGGGATGGCGGTAGCCCAGGGAGCGGCCACGGGGACCGGGGAGATTGGGGAAGCCGCAGCGGTTCCCTCCTTGCCTGGGGGGTCGGATTCGGCCGAAGCATCTTTCATGGCTCCCAAGGCCGACGCTATGGCTATCGTCGACACTGTCGATATTGTCGACACTGCCGATCTGGCAGATGCCGCCGACACGCCCCGGGCCGCGGAAGCCGCGGTAGCGGCGGATTCGGCAGTGCTGGAATTACCGGCCCGCAATATCAAGGCGGCGGGCCGGGAAATCGTTTCCGCGGAGATCAAAAGCGAATTCATCCGCAAGATCCCCAGCACCATGGACGATCCCGTGCGCGCCGTGTCCTTCACGCCGGGCGTGACGGTGCAAAGCGATGTCAACATCCGTCCTTTCGTGCGCGGAGGCGACGCCGAGCAAACGCGTGTGGTCATGAACGGGCTTCCCCTCCTGCAGGCGTATCATGTGGGCGGCGTGTTCTCCTTGTTCAATCTGGGCACTTTGGAGGCCGTGGAATTGTACAAGGACGATTTTCCGGTGGAATACCCGGGAGCCCTGTCCGGAGTGCTGCGCCTCAAGAATAACGCCAAGTTCCCGGATAAACCGCGTATGCACGCGGATCTGTCGTTGCTGCGCGGCGACGTGCTGGCCGAAATCCCCATCGTCAAGGACAAATTCAGCGTATACGCGGCCTCGCAAACCTTCCTGTTCAACCGCTCCCTGCACGGCCTGCTGAACCTCACCTCCTCCCTTTCGGGGGACAGCGTGTTCCAAGAAGAGATAAAGGGATACAAAGATCATATCAATATGCCGGATTTCATCGACTACCATGCGGGCGCCTCCTATGCCGCTAGCCCGGATCTGCGCATCGACTACCTGGGCAGCGTTTCCGGGGACGGTTATGCGGTAGTGGTGCCGCGCGCTTCCAACATCTTCTCCCGCATCAACCCCAAGTTCGGCGATCCCACCGCGCCCGTGGCCCCGCCCAGCGTTCCGAAAAAGCCCGATCCCTTGGGGAAAAAACTCTCCATCGACAGCATCTCCTCGGTCGAAATCGGCAACCAGATGCATTTCCTCAATCTGGCCTGGGACAG
>JBDSWM010000047.1:0-4712 GCA_039926685.1 Fibrobacteria bacterium
CAGGATATCGTGCTCGGCTGCTATTACCTGACGGCCATGAAGACCAAGGGCAAGGGCGCGGGCAAGATGTTCTCCGATGCCAACGAAGCCGTGGCCTGCCTGGAAGCCGGCGGCGTGGAGTTGCACGTGCCCATCAAGATCCGCCTGGACGGCGTGATCATCGAGACCTCGGTGGGCCGCGTCATCCTCAATCAGATCATCCCCAAGGAGCTCGGGTTCCTGAATAAGAGCTTCGACAAGAAGACCATCTCCGCCACCATCGATCGGTATTTCCGCATCGCCGGCAACGAGCGCACTTGCGTGTTCCTGGACGCCATCAAGGAGCTCGGCTTCAAGTGGGCGACCAAGGGCGGCATGACGGTGGCCATCAGCGATATGATCATCCCTCCCGAGAAGTACGAGATGATCAAGGCTACCAAGGTCAAGGCCGACAAGGTGGCCGAGCTTTACGAGAACGGCGTCATCACCGACGGCGAGCGCTACAACCAGGTCATCGATTTGTGGTCGCATGCCACCAATGACGTAGCCACCCTGGTGTACGAGAAGCTGGCCCAGGATCGCGACGGATTCAACCCCGTGTACATGATGGCCGTGTCCGGCGCTCGCGGTTCCCGCGAGCAGATCAAGCAGCTTTCGGGCATGCGCGGCCTGATGGCCAAGCCCCAGAAGAAGATCACGGGCCACGAAATCATCGAGAACCCGATTCTCTCCTGCTTCCGCGAAGGCCTGAACGTGCTGGAGTACTTCATCTCCACCCACGGCGCCCGCAAGGGCCTGGCCGATACCGCCTTGAAGACGGCCGACGCCGGTTACCTCACCCGCCGCTTGGTGGATGTGGCCCAGGACGTGGTGGTCAACGAAGAGGATTGCGGCACGGTGCTCGGCCTTGACATGACGGATACGACCGAAGGCGACGACGTGGTCGTGCCCTTGGCCGATAAGATCCTCGGCCGCGTGGCCTGCGACGATATCTACCATCCGGTTTCCGATGAAGTCATCTGCCAGGCCGGCGCCCTGTTCGACGAAATCCTGGCCGAGAAGATCACCGCCGCCGGCATCGAAAGCGTCAAGGTTCGCTCCGTGCTGACCTGCGAGGCCTTGCGCGGCGTGTGCGCCAAGTGCTACGGACGCAATCTCGCCAACGGCCGCATGATCGACATCGGCGAAGCGGTGGGCGTCATGGCGGCCCAGTCCATCGGCGAACCCGGAACGCAGCTTACGCTGCGTACTTTCCATATCGGCGGCGCGGCCTCGCGCATGACGGCGGAATCGGTGAAGAAGGCCAAGTGGGATTCCAAGATCACCTTGCGCGACGTGGAAACCGTCCAGAACCGGAAGGGCGAGGACGTGGTCGTCAGCCGCTCGGGCGAAATGTCCCTGCTCGACGAGCACGGCATCACCAAGGTCCGCTACGTGGTGCCTTACGGCGCCCTACTCAAGGTCAAGGACGGCGCCCAGATCAAGGCCGGCACCCTGATGTTCGAATGGGATCCGTACAATACCCTCATCATCACCCGCAGCGCGGGCGTGGTGGAGTTCGACGGACTCAAGGACGGCGTCACCTACGTCACCGAATACGATGACACCACCGGCATGGAACGTCTGCGCGTCATCCGCGACAAGCGCGCCAAGCTGCATCCGCACGTGGTCATCATGGACCCGGACGGCAAGACCAAGCTCGGACGTTACGCGGTTCCCGAGAATGCGTATCTGCAGTACAAGAACGGCGACACGGTGTTCGCCGGCGAAGCCATCGTGAAAATCGCCCGCGCCGCCGGCAAGACCCGCGACATCACGGGCGGTCTTCCCCGCGTGGCCGAATTGTTCGAAGCCCGCCGTCCCAAGTCCCCGGCCGTGGTTTCGGCCATCGACGGCATCGTGGCCTTCGGCGAAGTGGAACGCGGCCAACAGCGCATCCTGATCGAGGACGGCGACGTGAAGGAGTCCTACCTGATTCCCCGCGGAAAGCATGTCACCGTGCATCCGGGCGACCGCGTGCGCTCCGGCGACAAGCTGTGCGACGGCCCCATCGACCCCCATGATATCCTGCACATCGCCGGCGACGCCGCGGTGCAACGTTATCTGGTGGAAGAAATCCAGGCCGTGTACCGCCTGCAGGGCGTTACCATTTCCGATAAGCATATCGAAAGCATCGTGCGCCAGATGCTGCGCAAGGTCGCGGTCGAGAATCCGGGCGACACCGAGCTGCTGGAAGGGGAGGAAATCTCCAAGGCCCGCATCCGTGAAGAGAACCTGCGCGTGGTGAACCAGGGCTTGCGCGCGGCGAGCTTCCGCCCCATGCTGCTGGGCATCACCAAGGCCTCTTTGGGTACCGACAGCTTCATCTCGGCGGCGTCTTTCCAGGAAACCACCAAGGTGCTCACCAATGCCGCCATCGCCGGCAAGATCGACACTCTGGAAGGCCTCAAGGAAAACGTCATCATGGGCCGCCTCATTCCTTCGGGAACGGGCAATGCCATGGTCAATGCCGTGCGCATCCGCGATTTGGACGCGGAAACGGAAGAAGTCCATTCCATGGCGGAAATCGGCGAGTCCACCAACGAGGAGAGCGGGGCGGAGTCCCTGCTGGCCTCGGAAACCGGCCCTGCTTAAGGAACCCGGTTTCAGAAATTGGCGATCGGCCCCGGGAACCTAGTGAAAACAGGCGCCCGGGGCCTTAAGCCCTTGACGAAACTCGACTTAATTAACTAATCTTCACCACTCATCGGAAAAAAACGGAGAACTCGACACAGTGCCCACTATCAGCCAATTGATCCGCAAAGGGCGTCAAAAGCAAGTCGCCAAGAGCAAGGCCCCGGCCTTGATGGGCAGCCCGCAAAAGCGCGGCGTTTGCACCCGTGTATATACCACCACGCCCAAGAAGCCGAACTCGGCCCTCCGCAAGATCGCGCGCGTGCGTCTTTCCAATAAGATGGAAGTCACCTGCTATATCCCGGGCGAAGGCCATAACCTGCAAGAGCATTCCATCGTCCTCATCCGCGGCGGTCGCGTAAAGGACGTTCCCGGCGTGCGTTACCATATCATCCGCGGCACCCTGGATACGTCCGGCGTGGAAGGCCGCAAGCAAAGCCGTTCCTTGTACGGCGTCAAGAAGCCCAAGGCCGGAGCCGCAGCCGCTCCCGCCAAGGGAAAGAAATAGTCGCGGATCGGAATAGAGGAAAAAGATGTCCAGAAGAAAAAGAGCCGATAAGCGCAAGATTTACGGTGACCCCAAGTTCAACAGCACCCTGGTCACCCAGTTCATGAACGTCGTCGTCAGCCGCGGCAAGCGCAGCATCGCCGAAGACGTAGTGTACTCCGCCCTCGTGGAATTCAAGAAGAAGATCGGCGGCGAAGACGACGAGCTGACGCTCTTCAAGAATGCCCTGAACAATATCAAGCCCGCCCTGGAAGTGAAGTCCCGCCGAGTCGGTGGCGCCAACTACCAGGTTCCCGTGGAAGTCGCTCCCGCCCGCCGCACCGCCTTGGCGCTGCGCTGGCTCAAGGAAGCGGCCCAGGGCCGTAATGAGAAGGACATGTCCCGCCGCCTGTCCGCCGAATTGATCCAGGCCCTCAACAATGAAGGCAACGCGGTCAAGAAGAAGCAGGACATCCACCGCATGGCGGAATCCAACAAGGCCTTCGCCCACTTCAGGTGGTAGCCTTAGCGCGAGCGTCCGCGTTCGCGTATATCCGTTGTTAGCCACGATGCTTTCAACAGCATGGAATCGAAAAACCCCGGACAACCGGGGTTTTTTTATTTCCGGGTCCAAATTCACCAACCCCCAACGGACTCGGCACGGTTTCGCCGAAAATCCAAAAAAAGCCCAGCGGTAATCGTTTGCACGGTGCAAATTGGGGAGAGAGGCGCGCACACAGAATGCCAAAAAGGAACTTGCATGCCTAGCATAAGAAAACCGGATTCGGAAAGAGAACCTTCTCGCTCGATTCCCCTTCGGGCCAAGGCCATGACGGTCCCCCTCGATTTCATCAAAGCGTGATCTTACCCGGTGGAGTTGTACAAGGATTCCACCGGAAACGCGCACGTCATTTCCAAACAGACGATGACGATCCAATCTTCGACGCCGCTTTCGATCCAGGTCAGCGCCAACGGCGGCTTCGTCTTCAAGATCCCCTCCTCTTATGCAGGCCCGACCGCACCGTGAAAACCGTTCTTCTCTTCGGCGACTCCAACACCTGGGGATATATTCCCGGCACCGAGGGTGAACGTCTCGACTACCCGAACAGGATAGGCGGGATACTGCCGGGCCTGTTGGGGCCCGGTTTCCGCGTATTGGAAGAGGGTTTGTGCGGACGCATGTCCGCATGGGATGATCCGCAAACCCCCGATCGCAATGCGCGCAGGCAATTGCCCGCCATCCTGGAATCGCATCGTCCCCTGGATCTGGTTTCCATCATGCTGGGCACCAATGATCTGAAGCGCTATATGAACCTGGAACCGGCAGAGTGCGCCCGCGCCCAGGAGGCTTTGCTCGACATCATAGCGGCTGCGGTCTGCGGACCCGGCGGCGGGACTCCCCGCATCCTGCTTATGGCTCCGCCCCTGGTAGTGGAAACGCTAACGCCGTTCGGAGACACCTTCGACGGGGCCATCCCCAAATCGCGCGGGATGTCCGCCGCCTACCGCAAAGTGGCCGAGCGAAGGGCTTGCCTCTTCCTGGATGCGGGCTCTATGGTCGAGACTTCCCCCT
>JBDSWM010000048.1:0-13188 GCA_039926685.1 Fibrobacteria bacterium
AGGCTGCCAGGCGCGGAAGCGCACCCCTGCCACCGCTTCATGCGCCACGCCCGTGAGGGTCAAGGGCATGGCGATGCCGTTGACGGCCACCGCGTGCCGCTTGCTGTCGAACCCATTCACCTTCACCTGCAAGCGCTCCAGCGACGAGTCCACGTACCGCGAAGTCCCCGAGCCGCTGGCTTCCTCGCCGAGCACATGCCATGGCTCGGCCGCTTGGCGTACTTCCAGGGAAAAATTCTTGAGCTGGATGCCGCCGCATACCGGAAAGCGGAATTCCAGGAACGGGGCGTACCATTCCGGCTTGAGATGATAGCCGCCTTGATCCAGGAATCCCAGCACGTCCTCCAAATCGCTCCAGAGGAAATGCGGGAGCATCCAGCGATCGTGCAGGGACATGCCCCAGGGCTGCAGGGGAGCAGAATAGGGATGATCCCAGAAGCGCGTGATCAGCGCCCGCACAAGCAGGCATTGCGCGATATTGAGGCGCGGATGGGGCGGCATTTCGAAGCCGCGCAATTCCAATAGCCCCAGGCGGCCGGACAGGCTGTCAGGGCTGTACATCTTGTCGATGCACAATTCCGCGCGGTGGGTGTTGCCGGTCAAATCCACCAGCAGGTTGCGGAAGATGCGATCCACCTGCCAGTACATGATGGAGTCGTAGTTCGGCACCTGCTTGAACGCCAATTGCAATTCCGACAAGGCATCGTCCCTGGCTTCGTCCAGGCGCGGCGATTGGCTGGTGGGCCCGATGAACAACCCTGAGAACAAATAGGACAGGCTGGGATGGTTCTGCCAGAAATTGATCACGCTGCGGAGCAGATGCGGCCGCCGCAGGAAAGGGCTGTCCGCCGGGCGTTCCGCCCCCAGCACGATATGGTTGCCGCCACCGGTGCCGGTATGCCTTCCGTCCAGCTGGAATTTCTCCGCGCCCAGGCGGCAGCGGCCGGCCTCTTCGTATATGATTTCGGTCTTTTCGACCAGCTCCTGCCAGGAGGCGGAAGGATGGATGTTCACTTCGATCACTCCCGGATCGGGGGTGATGGCGAAGCTCTTCAACCGGTAATCCTGGGGCGGGCGGTACCCTTCGATGCGCAGCGCCAACCCGGTTTCCTCGGCGGCCGCTTCCAACACGCTTACCAGTTCCAGGAAGGATTCCAGATTGGTGACCGGCGGCATGAAGACATAGAGGTAGCCGCCGCGCGCCTCCACGCTCAAGGCCGTGCGTACGGTGGGCGCGCCTACAGGCATGGGCGCGGCGACTTGGCGCCTGGGCATCCACGCATCGATGTTTTTTTGCGGCGAAACCGTGCCGGCCACGGAAGCACGGGCCTCCGCCGGGGGTTTATCGGAAGGAAAATGAAAATTCGGAAGCGGCGGGCGCTCCGCCAAGGGCGACAATTGCGCGGGGAATTCCGGCGCGGAAGGGCCCCAGGGAATGCTGTCCAATGGCAGACGGTAGCCCAAGGGAGAATCGCCCGGCAACAGGAACAATTGCGCCCGCCGGAAGGTCCACAGATCCGAACGCCAGCGCGTGGTGACCCCGTCGAAATTGCCTGCCAGCGGCAGCACGTATCCGGCCACCTTGTCCAAACCGCTTTCCAGCAATCGCAATATGCGCGCGCGCTCCGCGTCGCTTTTCCAATCGGTGCGCTTGGGATCGAAATCTGCGGGCAGGCGCCCTTCCTTCCAGAGATAATAGAAGGCGTCTTCGTAAGCCGGCTTGATCAGGCCCGGATCCACCACCAGGAACTTCGCTATGGAACGCACCAACGCGTCCGCATCCTTGCTCGTGTATTTTCCCAGGGCGCCTTCGCGGGCCTGCAGTTTGGGATTGCGCCAAACGGGTTTGCCGTCCGGGCGCCACATCACCGTCAAGGCCCAGCGCGGCAAAGGCTCGCCCGGATACCATTTCCCTTGGCCGTAATGCAGCATGGCGCCGGGCGCGAACCGTGCCTGCAGGCGCCAGGTCAAATCGTTGGCCAGGGCGTATTTCTTGTCGCCCAGGGCCGCCGTATTCCATTCGGCCCCGTCCATATCGTCGACGGAGACGAAGGTGGGCTCGCCGCCCTGGGTCAGTTCCATGCCGGCCGCGACCATGTCCTTATCCACCCGATCGCCCAGCGCCAGCAATTCCAGCCACTCCTCGTCGGTGATGGGCGCGGTGACGCGCGGCGCTTCCAGCAAGCGGGCCAGATCCATGATATGGTTGAAGGTCGATTCGCAGGCCGAGACGCCGCCGGAAATGGGCGCGGCATCCTCGGGCGATGGCGTGCAACTCAAAGGGATATGGCCTTCCCCGGCCATGAGGCCGGAAGTCGAATCCAACCCGATCCAACCCGCTCCGGGAACATAAGCTTCCGCCCAGGCATGCAGATCGGTGAAGTCCGAGGTGGGTCCGGCCGGCCCTTCCACCGGCGTTTTGTCCGGCTGCAATTGGATGAGATATCCGGAGGCGAAACGGGCGGCGATGCCCAGATGCCGCAGGGCCATGACCAGCAGCCATGCCGAATCCCGGCAGGAGCCGGAGAGAAGTTTAAGGGTTTCTTCGCTGCTTTGCACGCCGCTTTCCAGGCGGATGCAGTACTTGACTTCCTTGGGGATGCGCTGGTTCAGATCCATCAGGAAATCCACGATGGATCGCGGCTTGCGATCGACGCCTTTAAGCCATTCCTTGAGCAGATCGCCGTCTTCGCGGATTTCCAGGTATGGCGCCAGGGACTCGCGCAAGGAAGGCGAATAGGTAAATGGGAACTTGTCCGCCTCCGGTTCCACGAAGAAGTCGAATGGATTGATGGTGGTCATGTCCGCCACCAAACCCACCTCGACCTCGAACTCTCGCTGCGGCTCGGGGAATACCACCCGGGCCATGAAATTACCGAAGGGATCCTGCTGCCAGTTCAGGAAATGTCCCGACGGTTTCACCTTCAGGGAATAGGCATCGATGCGCGTGCGGCAATGGGCCGCGGGCCTCAGCCTGATAAGCTGGGGAGAAAGGGTGACGGGACGATCATATTTATAGGAAGAGATATGGCGGAGGGATACCCGGATTGACATACCTGGGTAGCACGCAAGGACTAAGCCAAGCGGACAATGGCAGGAGATGTCATTCATTCTTGGAAATTTGGCAAGGACCCTGCGGAAACCACTCCGATTCGAACAACAAGAGATGACAATTCGTAAGTTTATGGAGCGAAGTGGCACTTACAAAGGAAGAAAAAAAGAAGGGACGGTGGCTAAGTCCGTCCCTTCGCGCGCCTACGATCCCCCTCTCCGAGACCGCAGCGCTTCTCATTCCGGCCGATGCCGTACCTTTAGTCGAGCTACCGGTTTCGAGCTATAAAACGTCCCCGGATACCACACCGTTCACGACCACCGTTCCGACCTTGCCCAAGGTCACCGTCAAGGCGCCGGTGCCCGTGGTTGGACCCACCCAACCCAAGGAAACCGAACGGGTATCATCGTTGCCCGCCGCGACCGTGAAAGTGGAAGATCCGCTATACAGTACTCCGGAATAAGTATGCATGGCCCCATGGGCTTCCAGGGTCACCGTATGCGAACCGGGCGTGATATAGTCGAAATAGATGCTGACGTTCTGGCCGGCCGCGAAATATCCGCTGGCGAGCACTGAATCGGCCTTGATTTCGCCGTCTACCTTCAACACCACCCGATTCAGGTTCAGCTTATCCTTGCCCGTGCCCGGCGTGGTTGAGGAAATGCTGTCGGGCAAGGCGTTGAAATTCGCCTGATACATGGCGTACCGCGAAGTCAGATTGAGGCTTACCGCCGTGGTATCCGCCGGCCGCACGTAAAAGGATACGGTGGATCCGGAATGGATGACGGAATCCTTCATGTCCAGGGACTTCGCCGAGATTACCCAGTCGCGCAGGGGCTTGAGGGTCAGGCTCCGCATCACTGTAACCGCATCGTTACCCGTGACGGCCACGGTGTCGTTGACCGTGTCCTGTGGGGTGGCGCTGGACACGGCCGTCAAAACCAATTTCGTCAGGGTAATCGCGGACGTCTTGCGGAGCGCGCCCACCTTGCCGAGCAATACGCTGGCATTAACGTTGCCGGGAGCGCTGGGCTTGCTTACCACGGCCGAGCCGTTCGCGAGGTTCGATCCGACCGGGCTCTCTCCGCATGCGGCGAAAAGAAAAGGAGCGGTCAGGACGATCATCAGTTTCAGGGAGCGGGGCTTGGATACTTTCATGGTTCCTCCTATGGTTCCAGACATATTGTGGAACCGGGTCGGGAGAACATCACGTAAAACTTAATGTGGTTCGAGAATGCGTGAGTGTAATCACATAGGGCCCCGGCGGAATCGGCCCAGACAGCCTTTAAAATCAAGCCCGCCCTGAAATCCCAAATGGCTGGCGAAAACCGGAAAACCCGATTCGAGCGGCATTAATTCCGTTTTTTGGCTTTCCACTACGGCCGTTGGAATCTTTATTCAAGGTAGTAGCGGCTTCCTGAATGGAGGCCGAATCCAATCCCACACGGAGTCGAATCCGGTTTCCCAGGAGCGAATGTATGATGTCATGCTTAAAATACCCCAAGAAGATCCTCTCCGGCGCAGGAATGGCTTCCCTTCTGTTCGCGAGCGTAGCGATGTTCGGCGGATGCTTGAGCGATAGCGGCTCATCCGATGACGGCAAGGTGAAGATCACCGATTTGAAAACCACTTCCGCGAGCGTGGCGGCCGGCACCAGCACGGCCGTGGAAGGGACGATCACCTCCGAAGCGGCTCTTACCTCCATCAGCATCAAGGTTTGGAAGGGGAGCACGGACGTCACCACGGGGGCCGGGTTCACGGTAACGCAAACGCAACCTACCGGTTCGGCCAAAGCCTGGAGCCTCAAGACCGATGGCGGGGCCATGATAGCCGTGGGCGGGGCAGCGGGAGTGGGAGACTATACCGTCAAGGTCACCGCCAAGTCCGGGGACGATTCCGCTGTAGCCAGCACTACACTTGCGATCACAGGCACCGCCGTAACGACGGAGGAACTGACCCTGGGTTCCAATCAGAATGCGGTAGGCGGTTCGGTGGACCTGGACGATTTGAAGGTCTATACCCACGCGCAAGCCGAGCCGATTTCGGAGAAGATCGATCTGTATTACGCCCATGCATTGATTGGCGGGGATAAATTGTTCACCCCGGCGCAGGCCAAACTGAGCGGCTTCGGGGACGGGACCAAGGGACCGGCCGATTGGGACGACGCAAAGGCTAACGCCACCGTCTTCCGCAAGCTCGATTTGAGCGAATCCGCCTTCTCCGCCATCACGACTCAGGAAGCGATCGATAACCTGTGGGCGGCCGGCGAAGCCATAACGGGCGGCAGCGACGAAGTGGAGGAAGGCTCCACCTACATCGTCAACACCGACAAGGCCAAGAAGGTATTGATTCGCGTGACCGCTTATGCGGCCGGAGAAACAGGCACCATCAAGGTCAGGGGAACCAAGTAAAACGAGACCGCAGGCGCCTTACGAAAGCATAGGCGCCTTTTTTTAACCAAGCGGCAGGCGACTTATGAACCCATAGGCGCCTGATTGAATCAGCCCACTCCTATTTTCCCCCTGTCATCGGCCGAATCCCCGGTTAAATTGGGGTGCCGGCCAATATCGTTTTAGGCGGGCGAGGATAGCGCATGCGGCAACGCCGATTTTTCATTCACCTGCTTCTCCTCCCTTTAATCATATCCCTTGCGCGACCCTACCTGGCCTCGGCCGCTCCGGATTTCCGTGTCCATCTGCTGGAAGGCACCGCGGGCGGAGGCCGGGAAACCCTCTTGGCAGCGGACATAGACAAGGACGGGGACGTCGATTTCTTCACCGGCGAAAACGGCGGCCCAACCGAATGGTTCGAGAACGATCCCGAGGGATGGAAGCGGCATCCGGTCAGCGATTCGGCCGATACCTATGTGGGAGGGGTGGCCTTGGATGTGGATGGGGACGGTTGGATCGACAAGGCCGCCGGATCCTTCTGGTACCGCAATACCGGCCACCCCCGCGAGGGCGGATTCATCGCGTGTAAGGATATAGCTCCGTCCAGGCCCGGGGAAATGCAGGCCGCGGATTTGGACGGGGACGGCGTCCAGGACGTGATCAGCATCGATTCCACCGGCCTCGCATGGTATTCGGTGCCGCGCGATTCGGCCTGCCTGCCGTGGACGGAACATAAAGTGACCGGTTCCGAAGCGGATAAGCTTAAACGCGGGGGCATCGCCGCGGGCGATCTGGACGGGGACGGTGACGCAGACATCGCCAGCCTTGACCGCTGGTACGAAAACGCGGATGGCGAAGGCCTCGCTTGGATCGAGCATAAGAACATCGATTTCGGCCGCGCCGATCGGGACAGCGTCGGGGTTTCCGGGAAAGCCTTGATCCTGGATATGGACGGGGACGGCAAGTACGATTTGCTGGAAGCCGAATGCGATACCCGGAAAGGACGCATCGCCTGGTTCCGCAATGCGGACGGCAAAGGCCTGCTATGGGAACGCCATATCATCGAGGATTCGGCCATGGAACAGGACTTCCACAGCCTGGCCGCGGCGGATTTCAACGGCGACGGCCACCTCGACGTTTTCTCCATCGGCGGACCCGCCACGCCCGGCATTCCTTTGGGCTTCATCTGGGAGAACGACGACGGGAAGGGACTCGCCTGGACCCGCAACATCATCCTGGAGAAGAAAATGGGCTATGAGGGAGTAGCCGCCGATGTGGACGGCGATGGGGATATGGATATCCTGCTTAAACCCTCGAGTTTTGCGGAACGGTATTGGTTGGAAAATCTCCGGCTGGATCCGGCGGCAATCCTGCCCCCGGGAGCCAAAAGCGGCGGGAGCAACGGTACCGCCCTCAACGGGGGCCCGGAAGGACGCTTCGCGCCTTATCAACCGCGTTACAGAAGGCTCGGACGCGCTTATGACGCCAAGGGCAAAACCATGGGGATTCAGCGTTTGCGGTAATGGGCCTTGCCCAAGCTGATGAAATATTCCGCCTGGACCGCGTCCTGACAGATCATGATTTTCCATTCCTTGCGGATCACGGTGCAATTGTGGGTGTGTACCAAGGTGGAACCTTCATTATGCTTGAACGGATTGGTGATCAGGCAAACGCTGCAAAAGATCCCGTTCTTGACGAGCCGGAAAGGATGATCGGGCAGCCCCGCTTCGACATAGATATCCGGATGGACGGTAGGCGCGTATTTACCGAGGTCCACCTCGCGATTGAGCGCCGATTCCTTGATGGCCGGCCTGCGCACGGATTTGTCCCGCGCCAGGAAGAAAAGGATCACGCAGAGACATAAGCCCAAGAAGCCGATTACGACGATGATGGTGGGCAAGAACAATTGCTGAAATCCCCCGAATTCGTGGAAGGATAGTATTCAGCACCATCATATCATTCAAGAAATGGCAAAATCAGGTGATTCTCCAGCCCTCTGCCGTACAAACTGTCCGAAAAGGACTTGTTGGAGAAAGACGGCGTTGTCCGAACCGCCGGGCGCAGGGGGACCTTCGTGCATCCCGATGCCAAGTCGAACCTTAAAGGCTACCTCTAAAAATGTCTTACTGCGAATCAAGGTAGCTTCCCTGTGAGGGCTCCACCGGAGGCCTCGGAAAACCTGTCCGGCTACGCGGGCCGGGACTTGAATGAAATCTTCCAGCGCGTGCCGGCGCGGAAAAAAACCAGGGAGGGAACACCGAGATCGATTGTGATGGAAGAAACAACCTGGATCACATTGAAAGTCCGCCCCCTTGAGTGTACTGTTTCACTCGATGGATACCCGCCTACCAGAACCGAATGCAGGCCTCCATCAGGATGGCTCCAAGAGAGCGATACCGGACTCCGCCACGGCATCGATCGATGTCCATCGACGGGAGGCGGAGCGCAAACTGCGCAGCGAGCGGCTGTTCACGGACACCATGATAGAGAGCATGCCCGGCATCCTCTACTTCTACGATGTCAACGGCTGCTTCTTGCGCTGGAACCTGAATTTCGAAACCGTTTCCGGTTATTCCCATGACGAAATCGCGCGCATGCATCCGCTGGACTTCTTCACCGAAGCGGATCGGCCGAGAGTGGGACAGAGGATCGAAGAGGTATTCGCGCAAGGGCATTCCTCGTTGGAGGCGCCTTTCATAGCCAAGGACGGGACGGCCACGCCTTACTTCTTCACCGGGCGCCAAGTGCGCTTCGAGGACAAGACCTGCCTGGTGGGCGTGGGCATCGACATTTCCGAGCGGGCCGGAGCGCAGGCGAAGCTGGCCGAAAGCGAGCGCAAATACCGCGAGTTGGTCGAGAACGCCAACAGCATCATCCTGCGCTGGAACCATGAGGGCGTGATCACCCTGCTCAACGAATACGGCCAGCGTTTTTTCGGGTACGCCCCTGAGGAGATTGTCGGGCGTCACGTCATCGGCACCATCGTGCCCTTGACCGAAAGCGGCGGACGCGATTTGCGGGGATTGATGCAGGAGATTTGCGCCGACCCGAAGGCTTTCGAACAGAGCATCAATGAGAACATACGCCGCAATGGCGAACGCGTTTGGATCGCCTGGACCAACCGCATCGCCCTGGACGCGGAGGGCCGGATGATCGAGATCCTGAGCATCGGCACGGATATCACCGCGCGCAAGCTGGCCGAGGAAGGCCGCTGGGAGACCGAAGCGCGTTACCGCAAGCTTTTCGATTGCGCGCCGGACGGCATCCTCATTGCCGATGCCCGGGGGATTTATCTCGACGCCAACCCGAGCCTTTGCCGCATGCTCGGCTACCTTCGGGACGAAATCGTGGGGAAGAATGCTTCCGATATCGTCGACCCTTCCGAAATCGGGAATATCGAACCGGCCATCGCAACGATCAGGTCCGCCTCCGAATACCAACGCGAATGGCGCTTCCGCCGCAAGGACGGATCCATTCTCGAAGCGGAAGTCACCGTGACCAACATGCCGGACGGGAACCTGTTGGCCATGATCCGGGACATCGAGGAACGCAGGCAGGCCGAGAGGGAACGGGAAATGCGCCACCGCGCCGAGGCGGCCGATCGCGTCAAATCGGCCTTCCTGGCAACCATGTCGCATGAGCTCCGCACGCCCCTCAACTCCATCCTCGGTTTCACCGGCATCATGCTGCAAAAGCTGGCCGGCCCCTTGAATGCGGAGCAAAGCAAGCAACTCGATATGGTCCGCACCAGCGCGCGCCACCTGCTGGCGCTCGTCAACGATGTGCTGGACATCTCCAAAATCGAGGCAGGCCAGCTGGATGTGTCCCGGGAACCCTTCGACCCGCGCAAATCCATCGACAAGGTGCTGGCGCTCATCGCGCCCCAGATGGAAGCGAAGTCCCTGATCCTGCGGGCGGATATCGCGGCTGATCTGGGCGTGGTTATCGGAGATGCGCGCCGTTTCGAGCAGATCCTGCTCAATCTGCTGAGCAACGCCGTCAAGTTCACCAATCACGGCGGCATAGGTTTGGCGGCCTGGCTGCCGCCCGATGCGCGCCAGGTAGGCGGCGAACAGGCGCAGCCGGCCATCCGGGTGCAGGTATCCGATACGGGCATCGGCATCAAACCGGAAAACCTGTCCCTGCTGTTCCAGCCGTTCCGGCAAATCGATTCCGGCCTGACCCGGCAGCACGATGGGACGGGACTGGGATTGGCTATATGCCGGCGCCTGGCCCGCCTGATGGGCGGAGAAATCGATGCCGTCAGCGAATGGGGCAAGGGCAGTACCTTCAGCGTTACCTTGCCGCTGGAAGGAACGGTGAAGCCATGAGCGCCAGAATCCTCCTCATCGAAGACAATCTCCACAACCGATACCTGGCCAAATTCCTCCTGGAACAGCGCGGGCACGAAGTATTCCAGGCGGAAACCGGTCCGACCGGGCTGGCCATGGCGCGGCAGATCCGCCCTGACCTCATCCTGCTGGATATCCAGCTGCCCGGAATGGATGGCCATGCGGTGGCGCGTTCGCTCAAAGCCACTCCGGAACTGGCGGCGATTCCGATCATCGCCGTAACCTCATATGCCATGGCCGGCGATCGGGAAAAATGCCTGGCCGCCGGGGCGGAAGGTTATATAGAGAAACCCATCGATCCGGAATCCTTCGCATCGGAAATCGAAAGGTTCCTGCGCCCTCCGGCGCAGGATTCGGGCCCATGAAGCGCATCCTGATCGTCGACGACAACACCCAGAACCTGTACCTGCTGCGGGCGCTGCTGGCAGGGCACGGCTATGCGGTCGAAGAAGCCCGCAACGGAGATATCGCGCGATCCATGGCGCTGGCCGCTCCGCCCGACATGGTCATCTCCGATCTGTTCATGCCCGTGCTGGACGGCTACGGATTCCTACGCTTCTGGAAAGCGAATGAACGCCTCAAGAAAATCCCTTTCGTAGTGTATACCGCCACCTACACCGACCCGAGGGACGAGAGCCTGGCGCTGGAGATGGGAGCGGACGCGTTCATTCTCAAACCCTTGGAACCGGAACCGTTCCTGGGCCGTCTCCGGGAGGTCCTGGAGATGGCGGGGCGAGGTGAACTGGGGGAGGCTCACGCTCCCGCCCCTGACAAGTCCGCGCTGCTGGAAGCGCAAACCGAAGCCTTGATCCGGAAGCTCGAGAAAAAGGCCGCTCAGTTGGAAGACGCCAACCGCGAGCTGATGGAGGAGATTTCGGTCCGCATGCGCGCCGAAAAGCAGATGAGCGAAAGCGAAAAACGCTTCCGGGAACTCGCGGAAACCATCCAGGAAGTTTTCTGGATGAATGATCCGGCGCGCAAATCCGTGCTGTACGTCAATCCGGCTTATGAGAAAATCTGGGGCCGCACATGCATCAGCCTCTACCAAACCCCGTCATCCTGGTTCGACGCCATCCATCCGGAGGATCGCGAGCGCATCCGCCAAGCTGCGGAAAGCCTGCAAATACGAGGCGATTATGACGAAACCTATCGAATCCTCAGGCCCGACGGAACCCAGCGCTGGATTCGCGATCGAGCCTATCCCGTGCGCGATGAATCGGGCGCGGTGGTGCGCGTGGTGGGGACGGCGGAAGACATCACGGATCGGCGGCAGCTGGAAGAGCGGATCCAACAGGCGCATAAGCTGGAAGCCATCGGACAGTTGGCGGCAGGCGTGGCGCACGACTTCAACAACATCCTCGCCGTGATCCTGGGGAACGCGGAATTGGCGCAAGCGCAAAACGCCAAGGGCCGCCCGGTGGAACGCAGCCTGGAGGAAATCACCAAGGCCAGCGTGCGCGGGAAAAGCCTGGTGAAGCAAATCCTCACCTTCAGCCGGCAGCAACCCCAAGCGCGGCAGGTGATCGATCTCGCCCCCGTTCTGGAAGAGACGGTGGAGTTCCTGCGGGCGATCATTCCTTCCAATATCGAATTCGTCCTGGCTAGGGATCCCGTTCCGCTGAGCGTGCTCGCCGATCCCACCCAAGTGCATCAGGTGATCAGCAACCTTTGCACCAATGCCTGGCATTCCTTGGAAGGAAAGACCGGGCGCATCCTGATCAAGCTCGATTCGATCGAGTTGGGAGCGATGGAAGCCGCGCGCATGGGAGGCGTGCGGCCGGGCCTGACGGCGCGCCTGACGGTTTCCGATACCGGAAAGGGCATGGACGCGGCCACCCTGGCGCGCATATTCGATCCATTCTTCACCACCAAGGGCCCGGGAAAAGGCACCGGGCTCGGACTCTCGGTTGTACAGGGTATCGTGCAAGATCACGACGGGGCCATTACCGTGGCCAGCCAGCCCGGACACGGCACGACCATCCAGGTTTATTTTCCCGCCGCCGAACCGCTCGTGGCCGATTGGGAGGCCATGCCGGAATCGATACGCGGCCAAGGGCAGCATGTCCTGTACCTAGACGATGAGGAAGCGCTGGTGAACCTGGCTACGCCCATGCTGGAAAGGCTGGGTTACCGGGTCACGGGTTTCACCGATCCGGCAGAAGCGATGAAAACGTTCCATGAAAACCCCAACCGCTTCGATCTGGTGATCACGGACATGAATATGCCGGGGGAATCGGGACTGGGAGTCGCCATGGACATGCTCAAACTGCGTCCGGAACTGCCGATTGCGCTATGCTCCGGCTTCATCACCGAAGACTTGCGGCTGCGGGCGCAAAGCGCGGGAATCCGCGATTTGCTGTATAAGCCCGGGACCATGGAAGAATTCGGCAACGCCATCCATAAGCTGGTCGTCACTTCCTTGCAAGGCTGAGTCCCTGCATGGCTAAGTAAAAGCCGCCCGCTCACCTGCCCGTAAGCGCGGGAATTAAACCGATACTTCCGCGCTCCCATGGCATTTCTTGAATTTCTTTCCGCTGCCGCAATGGCAGGGATCGTTCCGGCCGATCTTGGGTCCGGCCGAGATGACTTGCTTGACGGGAGGCGTGCGCCCATCGTCGAAATACCAGATGCCGTTCAGCTTCACGAAGGTGGCCAACTCGTGATGCTCCTGCTTCTCCCCGCCCTTTTCGGCGTAGCGCGCGATGAATTCCACCTTGCCGGTGGTATCCTGCGGCCCGCCTTTTTCGGTGGAAACGATTTCCAGCCCGGCCCATTCCGAATTGCGGGACCAGTCCTCGATACCCTTGCGGTCGAATTCCTTGCGCCGCGCGGGCGAGACCGAGTTCAAGATGAAATCGATTTCCTGGCGCGCGAAGCCGCTATAGCGGGCGCGCATCAATTCGACGGGCGATTCCGCGGCCCTCTCCCCTTTCAACACCGGCTCGCAGCATTGCGCGAAGGGTTTTTGGGTGCCGCAGGGACAGAGTTCGTTTGCCATTTTATCTCGCAAGGTTTAGTCTAGCGGGAATATTAACAAACGCGCTAGTCCGTCTCAAACCAGCGACGCCGCATGGTAATTTCCTATCGTTGGCGAATGAGCTCCAAACCAAACTCCCCCGCCCATATCCTTTTCGCCAGCCTGATCGGCACGTCCATCGAGTTCTTCGACTTCTATATATATGCTACCGCATCCGTGCTGGTTTTCCCGCACCTTTTCTTCCCCAAATCCGATCCCACCTCGGCCACGCTGCAATCCCTGGCCACGTTCGCTCTCGCCTTCTTCGCGCGGCCCATCGGATCGGCCCTGTTCGGCCATTTCGGCGATCGCGTGGGCCGCAAGGCCACCTTGGTGGCGGCCCTCCTCACCATGGGCATTTCCACCATCACCATCGGC
>JBDSWM010000049.1:0-3335 GCA_039926685.1 Fibrobacteria bacterium
GGCCTCCCCGGTGAAAAGGGGAACCGCTTTTTCCGTATTGATGGCCATAAGCATCGCCGCGCCGGCCGCCTATTTCGCCATCACGCCCGACTGGTTCGCCTATACCTATGATGTAGGCCCTTCCCTGAAGGTTTTCCGGGAAATCCGGCGCGGGGAAACCTTTCCCATCCGCAGCCTATGCGATTCGAGCGGCCTCACCGGGAGCAATCCGCTGGCCACGGGCAGCAGCGATCTTTTCCCTTACGAACCCCTTTTCGGCTATGATCTGGAAGACTTCGTGAACGAAACCCATCCCGGTCCGGTGGAGCACCGGGAGGACGGCTATTTCAACATGAGCAACGCATCCGCTTTGGTTTTTCCGGAAAGCAACGGTTCCCGGCTCTTCGAGCGCATCAAGGTTTCCGATTCGCTGAACATGCGCCTTTTCGTGAACCATCATCAGCCGGAATGGAAAAGGCCCGCCTCGCAAAGGGGATTGGACTTCCTGATGCCCGTGGCCGCGGGCCTTTCTCTGATCGTGCTGGCGGGATTCTTCGGCCGCAAAGGATGGGGCCGGCTCAGGAACGGGCGGGGCGCGCCGCCACAGCGACTCCCACCGGCGGTAGGCTACGCGGCCGCGCCGGCTTCAGAATCCGTGGTTCACCAGTAGCTTGGCGCGCATCTGTTCCTTGGCATTGCCGGCCAACCCGAGGGCGACGCAAGCCTGCACGTTGGTGCCCCGCCCCGCCCCGACTATGATTCCCGGCTGCAAATCGATGGCCAAGTCGTCCTCGAAATCCTTATTCTGGCTGGAGCCGATCAAGCCCAGTTCCAAGGCCAGCCCGCCGCCGAAAGTCAGGGTGGGATAGAACGCCCCTTCGAACGCCATCAAACCGTCGTTCCGCACCAAGGCCTCCATGAAGCCGATCCGCCCGGCCAGCCTTCCGGAGAGCGGCCCCCCGTAGTTGAAGCGATGATGGGAAGCGAGGGAGAGACCCATCCCGTTACGGCGGTTGGCCGGAATCAGCAAATCGGCCTGGAAGCTGGTTTGGCCCGGGACCAGGAATTTCACCCCGAATACCAGGTAAGGCACATGGTCATCCCCATCGCCCCATTGGGTCTTGATGCCCGCCCCCAATTCCGTTTGGCGGGAAGCCTTGAGGGCGAGGGAAACCGGCAGCATCCAATTATTCGTGCTGCGGGAATCCACGATGAAACCGCCGGACAGGGTGGTGGTTTCGAAAATGCCGCGCGGCTCCAGGTTATAGGAGCTTTCATGGATGGGGTTGAAGGCCGGAGCCGTCCCCAAGCCGGCCATAAGCGCGGCCGTAAAAGAGACGAGGAAGGCGGCCGTGGGCGCCGGGGTAACTTTTCGGTTACGATGCATTTTCTCTCCGCGTTTTCCGCCCCGGGGCGACCGTTGGGGCATTGCTGGAAAGTATAGGTTTTTGCGGCCGGCTTTTGCCCCCGCCCGGTATCGGTTTATTGCCGGCTACCGCGCCCCCTGGATATACTGGCTTATAACGAGGGCGCGCAGCCCATGGAAGGAACGATGGACGATGCTGGCCAAGCGCGAACAGGACTTTCCGGAATCAGCGACGGAAGCGACGGCATGGACGGCGGCCTCCCCGATACGCGTTCAGGCCATACCCGCGCGAACGCATACGGACAGGTCCGCGGCTTCCCATGCCCCGGCCTCGCGGAATCAGAAGTTCTGGCTCAAAGAGTTTTAAAGCCCATCCGCAATGACTATTTTGGCGATCCGGCTTCCCCGCGCCGCCGGGCGCGGACGGGAGCCAACATCCCAACCAGGGCCGAACGCGAATGCCGACTCCGAAAAAGAATAAAACCGCCGCGAAGAAAAAACCGGCCGCGTCGGCCATGAAAAATCCGGCCCCGGCCGCAGGTTGGACGGATGCGTCCATACTCCGCATCGCCCGCGCCTCCATCCAGGCCCTGAAACCCTATGTGCCGGGCAAGTCCATCGAAGAAGTGCGCGCCAAATACCGCCCCGCGCAGATCACCAAGCTGGGTTCCAATGAGAACCCCCTGGGCGCCAGTGAAAAGGCGATGGATGCCCTGCGCAACGCCATCCCCCGCATCAGCCTGTACCCGGACGGCGCCAGCCGCGATTTGCGGGCCGCCTTGGCGCAAAACTTCGGCCTTCTCCCGGAGCAAGTCATGGTCGGAAACGGCTCGGACGAGGTACTGCTCATGATAGCCGCGGCCTTCCTCAATCCGGGGGAAAAGGTGCTGGTTTCCGAGAACACCTTTTCCGAATACGAATTCTCGGGACGGGTGATGGACGGCCGCATCGTGAAAATCCCCTTGCGGGACAATCGCTACGATCTGGCCGGGTTCCGGAAAAGGTTGGCTGCGCGCCCGAAACTGGTCTTCCTATGCAACCCCAACAATCCCACCGGATCCTATTTCACGCATGCGGAGCTGGCCTCCCTGTTGCATGCGGCCCCGGCGGAAACCCTGGTGGTGGTGGACGAGGCCTATGGCGAGTACGCGGACGCGGCGGATTTCCCCCGCAGCCTGGAGCTCTTGGGAAAGCATCCCAACCTCATCATCAGCCGCACCTTCAGCAAGATATTCGGGATGGCGGGATTGCGCCTGGGCTACGGTTTCGCGCATCCTTTGATCATCCGCGAGATCGCGCGCGTGAAAACGCCCTTCAACGTGAACCTGCTGGTGCAGGCCGCGGCCCTTGCGGCGCTGGAGGACCGGGAGTTCCGGGCCCTTTCCGTGGCCAACAACCTGGAGGGGCGGGCCTTCCTGCAAGCGGCCTTGCAGGCGCGCGGATTGGAGACTATTCCCACCCAGGCCAACTTCATCTGCTTCCGCACGCCGCGCCCGGCCGTGGAACTGTGCGAAGACCTGCTCAAGCAAGGCATGATCATCCGCGCCTTGAGGAGTTTCGGGCTGGACTACTGGAACCGGGTCACCATCGGGACCCCGGAGATGAACGCGAGGTTCTTGGAGGCATTGGACAAAGCCCTTCGCTAAGCGAGGCTAGAGTGCTGGCTCACCCCGTCACTTCCATGGCCAGCATGGTCAAGTCGTCATGGTACGGTTCGCTGCGGATGAAGACGCGCACATCGTCCAGGATGGTCTTGAGCACCTGTTCCGGCTCCGCGGGCTTGCCGGACATCACTTCCAGCAGGCGCTTGATGCCGTAGAATTTCCTGTCGGAATTCATGGCTTCGGAAAGCCCATCGGTGAAAATCAGGAAGCGATCGCCGCGGGACAATTCCAGGATCACCTCTTCCATGCGATCCGCGAAGTCCTTGCCGGAGACCATCCCGAGCGCCAGCCCCTTGGGGTTCACGGGCGAGGGCCTGTTCCCGTTG
>JBDSWM010000050.1:0-4781 GCA_039926685.1 Fibrobacteria bacterium
CGACGAACCGCTGTCCAACCTCGACGCCAAGATGCGCGTGCAGATGCGCGTGGAGATCTCGCGCCTTTCCGGACAATTGCAAACCACCATGATCTATGTGACGCATGATCAGACCGAAGCCATGACCATGGGTCATCGCATCGTCTGCATGCGCGACGGCGTGATCCAGCAATACGGTACGCCCATGGATTTGTACAAGCATCCCACCAACAAATTCGTGGCCGGATTCATCGGCATGCCGCCCATGAATTTCCTGCCATGCGAGTGGAGCGGCGATTCCCTGAATATCACCGGGGCCGGGGCGACTGGCGTTAAAGCCAGCGATTTCCAGACCCGGCCCGTCGCCAAATCCATCCTGGGAGTGCGGCCGGAGCATCTGCGCCTGGAGCGCGTGGGGAACGACGGCGGCAAGGGCTCCCCTCAGACCGGGATTTCCGCGGAAGTGGAAGTCGTGGAGCCGTTGGGAGCGGAGACCCTGGTGTATTGCCGCGCAGGGCAACATCGGGCCGTGGCCCGCATCCATCCGGACACCCTGGTGGGCCGGGGCGATAAGGTTACCTTGATCCCCGATGCCGCGCACCTGCACTTTTTCGACACTTGAAATTTCCGTTCCGAAGCATAGGAGTTACCATGAACTTATCCGGTGCCGTGAAAACCGTTGTCTCCGCCCTTGCCTTGGCGGGCTTGGGCCTTCTGTCCGGTTGTAATAAGTCGGGCAGCGCCGATAAGGGCGGCTCAGCCGAAGCCGCCGCCCTCAAGGGACCGGGCGAATTGCTGGTATGGGTCATGCCCAATTCGCCGAAACCGGAAAAGGACATGGAGTCCCTGTTGGAGCCGTTCAAGGCCGCCCATCCGGACGTGACGGTCAAGGTTTCCGTCCTGGATTGGGGCAGCGCCTGGACCAAGCTCACCACCGCCGCCATCTCCGGCGATGGCCCGGACGTGGTCCAGCTCGGCACCACGTGGTGCCCGTTCCTCACCGATCTGGGCGCGCTCCTGCCTTTGGACGATCTGGACGCGGACATCCACGTGCAGCAATCCTTCCTGGCCAACACCTGGGCCGCCGCCAAGCCCCGCACCTCCGAGCACATCACCTCCGTTCCCTGGTTCATCGACGTGCGCCCCATGTTCTACCGCACGGACGTGTTCGAACAGGCCAAGGTGGATCCCAAATCGCTCGCCACCTGGGACGGCTACCTGGCCGCGCTGGAAAAGATCAAGGCCGCCGGAATCAAGAACAACGGCGAAGCCGTCTCCCCCATCGGATTCCCCGGCAAGAACGATTGGAACGTGGTCCATAACTTCGCCCCTTGGATTTGGAGCGCGGGCGGGGACTTTCTCAACCCCATGGGCGACAAATGCGTGCTGAACAGCCCCGAGTCCATGAAGGGCATTCTCTTCTACCTCGACATGGTGCGCAAGGGCCTCAACCCCAAGACCAACATGGAGAAGAACACTGCCCAGGTTTCCGCCGACTTCGACGCGGGCCGACTGGCGACGTTCTTCGAATCGACTATCAAGAACGTCTATCTGCAAAGGCCCCCGGAACAGGGCGGTTCCGCGGGCAGCCACGTGGCGGGCAACTACAGCGTGCTGGTGCCACCGGCCGGTCCGGCCAAGCGCTCCCTGTTCATGGGCGGATCGCATCTGGCCGTGTTCAAGTCTTCCAAGCGTCCTGATCTCGCCAAGATGCTTGTCAAGTACATGACGGCGGACAGCACCGCCCAATTGGCCTACTCGGACGTCTCGGGATTCCTGCCCGCGCTCAAGAGCGCGTTCAACACCCCCTATTTCACCGCGGATGCCAAGCGCAGCGTGTTCAAGGACATCGTGCAATACGGCCGCTGCTACCCGGCCGTGCCCTATTGGGGCGAGATCGAAACCGCCATCCTGATGAAGCGCCTCGGCAACCTGTTCGACATCGCCGCGGAAGTGAACGGGAAGTATTCCGAAGCCCAGGTCAAAGCGGAAGTGGACGCGGCCGTGAAGGATATCGATGGCCAGATCGAAACCCATTTCAAGAGCCATCCTGAACAAAAGGTTCTGCTCGAGAAATCCCTGGCGGCGGCGGAATAACTCTGATGTTCCGAAAGCTCATCCGTTCCATTTCCCGGAACCGGGTTCCCTATTTCTTCCTCTTGCCCACCGTTATCGGGATGCTGGTTCTACAGGCAGCGCCCATCCTGCAAGGCTTGTATCTGGGCTTCCTGCGCAGCCGCAAGGACAAGCTGCTAGATTACCTGTCCGCGCCTTGGGCCGGGCTAGACAATTACAAGGAAATCCTCTTCAACCCGGACAGCCCCATCCGCTCCGGGCTCTGGGATGCGGTCCGCAACACCGCTTGCTATACCGTGGCGGTGACCATCGGTACCTTGACCCTTGGAACCATCGCCGCCTTGATGGTCAACCGGGAATTCCGATTCCGCGCCGCGGCCCGCACCCTGATGCTGTTCCCCTGGATAGTGCCGACCTATGTGGTGGGTTTGCTATGGGGATTTCTCTGGCAGCGGGAAGTGGGCCTGATCAATATCGTGTTGGTGGATTGGCTGCACCTCTTTTCCGTGAAGCCCACCTGGCTCATAGGCCCCAATACCCTGTGGGCCATCATCATCCCCACCATCTGGCGGCAATGGCCCTTTTCCATGCTCATGCTGCTGGCCGGCCTGCAAGGAATCCCCAAAGACGTGTATGAAGCCGCCGAGATCGACGGCGCCAACAAATGGCAGGCCTTCCGGCGCATCACCTGGCCCTTGTTGAAACCGGTCTGGGCCATCCTTATCCTGCACGGGCTCATCTTCAACGTGTATTCATTCAACATCGTGATCATGATGTTCGGCAACGGCGCGGGTTTCCCGGGCAAGCATGGCGATCTCCTGATGACGGATCTGTTCCGCAATTCCTTCCAGATGTGGGATTTCGGCACGGGCGCGGCCATGTCCTCCTTGCTGATGCTGGCGATGATGACGCTGGTCTTCATTTGGTACCGCATTTTTCGGGACCAGCTCACGGGGAAATGACCGGTTAATCCTATGCAACCCAAAAGCCGCAAAACAACAGGCCGCGTCATTACCGTTTTGACCTGGTTCCTGGTCGCCATTCACCTCGTCCCCATCGTGTGGATGGTGTATTGCGGCCTCAAGGACAATCAGGAAATCCTCTCCGGGAAAGTCATGCCCGGACGTCGGCAGAACGAAATCGTCTTCCTACGGGAATTGCCGAAAGCCTATCTGGCCGGCACCGTCGATGGCGGCATCACCTTGTTCGACAAGCAAACCCTGGAAAAGACCCACCATGCGGAATTGGGCGCTTTCGCCACGGGATTCCTATTGGATGAGAAGGATGGAAAAACCGGGACTGGCGGCGGCACCTTGTGGGCCGTTTCCAGCAACCGGGGATTGCAGGAAATCGACCCCGCCGACTTGAGCCTGCGCGCCACCTACGGAGTGGAAAAGATTGCGGCCGCATACGGCCCCGCATGGAGCACCCTGTGGGTGAACGAGGTGGCCGGTTCCGCGCTTGCCAGGCATGGGGACACGCTGCTCTTCTCCTACCAGATCAAAGGTTACCCAGGCGTTACGGCATTCCTGCCCGCTTCCGGGAAATTCCTGCCCATGTCGGGATTCGCCACCCGGGAATCGGGAGTGGTGCGACAGATGGCGCGGCCCGCCCTCGATTCCGGCCGTGAAGGCGACCTGCTGCTTTTGACCACTCAGGGAATTTTCCGCCGCTCCCTGGAAGTTGGCGGAACGGACAAGATGTACCGGGCCGGCAAACTGCCCGCCGTGCCCGAACGGCTCACTGTCCTGGGTTCGCATCGCCTTTTGTTGAGCGCCGATTCCCGCGCCTTCGTATACGATTTGGCAACCGACTCGGTGGTGGCTTGGCTGGATCGGAAACCGGGCAGCGGCATCATCACCGCCTTCGCAACGGCGCCCGGCCGCGTCTGGCTGGGGGATTCGCGCGGAGCCACCTCCATCGCGGATACTGCTTTCGGAGACACCAACGCCCCGGCGTCGGTTTTCCAGCCCCACTTCCCCGCGCGGGCGGGCGCTTCCGAGGACATCACTTCCTTCCGCATCACCGCCATCCTGCCTTTGGCATCGGGGGGCGTTCTGCTGGGCGGTCCCAACGGGACCCTTTCCCTGCTGGACGCTTCCGGCCGGCCCGTGGCGGAGGGGTTGGCCCCCAAGCCCTCCATTTATATCCACTGGCGCAATTACGTCGATCTCTGGCGCAACATCGATTTCGGCCTGTATTTGAAGAACAGCTTCATCGTTTGCTTCGGCGTGATGGTGCTGGCCATGGTGCTCGCTTCCATGGGCGGTTATGCGCTGGCGCGCTACAATTTCCCCGGCAAGAACATGTTCGGCTATTCGGTGCTGGCCACCCAGATGGTCCCGGGCATCATGTTGCTGCTGCCGCTTTACCTGATGTTCATCAGCTTCGGGCAAGCCACAGGGTTGATCATCAAGGGCACCTACACCGGTTTGATCCTGACCTACGCCGCTTATTTCGTGCCTTTCTCGATCTGGATCCTGCGCGGCTTCTTCGCCTCGTTACCCAAGGAGCTCGAGGAGGCGGCCTTGGTGGACGGATGCGGGCCCATCCAGGCTTTTTTCCGCATCATCATCCCCTCCGCCTTGCCGGGAATCATCGCCACCGGCGTGTACGTTTTCCTTTCCGCTTGGGATGAGTTGATGTTCGCCTGGGTGCTTACTGATGAGAAAACCTATACCATCCCCGTGGGGATCCGCCTGTTTGTAGGGAACTTTCAGAATCGC